>JAJZBP010000151.1 GCA_021798855.1 Bacillota bacterium | reverse complement strand
CATCGACAGCATGTAGAGGCGCTTGAGGCCCATCCGCTGGCCCAGCCAGGCCGAGAGGGGAACCACCACGGCCATGGCCAGGGTGTAGACGGTGACGACCCACTGCATCTGGTCGACGGAGGCGCCGAAAACCCCCATCAGGGTGGGGATGGCGATGTTGACGATGCTGGTGTCCAGGATGGCCATGAACCCACCCAGGATGATGGTAAAAAGGGGCAGGATGGGCAAAGCGGCTTTGGGTGGCAAACGGCGCATCCTCCTTGCGTGGATGATTCCGAATGGCGGTGGAGCGATTGAACGCGGCCGATCGGCATGGTGCAAGCCTCCCCGCGCCGCGACGGCGAGGGTGCACACGGGCGTGGAAACCGACCGCCCGCAGAAGCGGACGGGGGGAGGGGAGGCTCCCGATTCGCCGTTCGCCGAAGCACGGCAAGCCGTTTTCCGCCGCCTGCCGGCCAAAGCGTTGGCAACCGGCCATTTACACCAAGTCCCTAACTGTGGCGGTAGATGGTCACCTCGGCGGAGAGGCCGGGATAGACATCCCGCAGGCTCTGCCCGGGGAGAAAGTGGATTTCCACGGGCACCCGTTGGGTAACCTTGGTGAAATTGGCCGAAGCGTCGGGCGGGAAAAGGGAGAAAACAGACTGGGAGGCCGGTTCGATGGAACTGACCACTCCCCGGTAAAGGTTGGCGGGGAAGGCGTCGAGGTGGATGATGACCTTCTGTCCCGGCTGGACCTCGGCGATGGAGGTTTCCTTGATGTTGGCCTGAATCCAGACCGCGTTCGGATCGATCATGGTGGCCACCGCCTGGCCCGCGATGGCCGGGGAACCGGCGGCGGCGGGAACGGTGACCACCAGGCCGTTGATGGGTGCGGTGATGGAAACCGTGGTCGCGGGGGTGCCGTCGGTTTTTTCCCAGGCCAGCACTTCTCCCGCCCGGACCATGGTTCCCACCTGGGCGGTGACCGCGGTCAGCGTCCCCGGCGCTTGGGGCACCACCGCCACCACGGTGCCGGTGGTTTGGGCGTCCTGGCTGCTGACGTATAAACTTCCCTGGACCCAGAAATAGGCGACGATGGCCAGGAGCCCCAGCGCTCCGGCGGTGAGCAGGCCGATCAGAACCTTGTTTTTGCCCAATGAACCGACCTCCTTGCTTTAATCGCCGGCGCCTATCCCCCGTTGGACGATCCGGCACAGGTTGGCCTTGAGTCGATTCTTTTCCAAACCCTCTTCGCGAATCAGGTAATCGGCGAAACGGAATGGGATCGGCTTGAGGATGGTAAAAGCGACCAGGCTGGGATGCAGTTCGGGGGAGATTTCACCCGCCGTTTGCGCGGCGGCGACCAGATCGACCAACCGCGTCATCAATGGGGGGAGGTTTTCCTTGGTGGGCTTGCAGGAAGCGAAAATCCGGCTGAGGTTTGCCTCCATGAGCACCAGAAAATCCAGGTCTTCGTTCCAAATCTTAAAAATGATTTCCAGGGACTTGGCGAAAGGCTCGTTCGCCACTTCGTCCAACATGGCGACAAGCTCGCTTTGCTTCTTGGTCAGGATCGCCATCAGCAGGTCGTCCTTGCTGGCAAAGTGCAGGTAGATGGTTCCCTTGGCCACGCCGACCCGCTCGGCCACCTCTTCCAGCGTGACCTTTTCAAAGCCCCTGGCGGCGAACAGGGCTTGGGCCACCGCCAGGATGGCCTCTTCGCGGCGCAGTTTTTCCCGTTCTTTGAAGCTGGACAAAAACCAACATCCTCTTGCGTCATAATATGACCAACCGGTCAAAACAACAAATAGAATTTAACACTCCCGCCGCCGGTTTGTCAATGTGCGTCAGCCCACCGCCGGGCTGACGCATGAACTTTTCTGGGAGCGGTTTTTGCGGGCAAGGGTAGGATCGTTCTTGAAACCGATGCCGCCGCGGAAGTACCCGGCAGCGCCGTTGACGACGAAATCAAGCCCCCCCCGCGCGGGTTGGCCGCCGCTGAGAACCGGCCTTGGGGAACGTGCGAAGCCAATTGCTCCAGTTAAGTGGAAGTTGGTGCGGGAGCGAACTTCCCCCGGCCTGGCCGAGGAGAGAGGGCGAGCTTCGTCAACGCCGACAAGCTGACGGCCTGCCGGGGGGAAGGGATCACGGCGCCGGGGCCTTGGGGCTAATGCGGAAGAGGCGGTAACCAGGCCAACGGTGGACCAGTGCGGCCCAAGGCGTGCCGTGGGCGTAGAGATCCGGATAGGCGCGGTTCACCGCGTCGGCGCGGCCCAACCCGGAGGGCGAGGGAACCAGGAAGTAGGAAACCCGTCCCCAGGGAGCGGTCAGGAGAGACCGGAAGTCCCTGTCGGAGGTGATGGCCATGCGGGTCATCGGCCTGGCGTTGATCACCACCATGTAGTCGAGAAAGCTGTCGGTCAGAATGGGGCCGTTGGGCAGGGGCAGGCGATTCAGGTAGGCGGCGATGGACAGATCCTCCGCATCAGCGGTGGAGACGGTTTGCCGCAGGACGGATCGCAGGTAGGCACGGTCACCATGGCCGATCCAGGTGTTGACCACCACCCAACCGGTGGCTAAGGAGGAAGACAAGAGGAGGACGTTGAGGAAAGCGTGGGTGGGCCACCGGCGGCCGTCGGAGAGGGCGGCGGCCAGCCAGAAAGCTCCCGGGACCACGTAGAAATAAAATCGCGCCCAACCGGCGGTCAACCCGGCGAAAGTGAGGAGGAACTGCATCAGGAAGACGGACAGGGGAAAAAGGGAGAGGATGCGGGCGTTGGTGGCCCTGGGGTGGAGAAATGACCATGCCGCCAGGATGCCGAAGGCCGGAGCCAGGAGGAGATGGGCGGCTGCGAAGTAGAGGGATGCTCCGAGCGACCCCTTGGCGGCAAGGAGGAGGGTTTGTCCGTTGTAATAGGCGCCGCTTCCGATCTGCTGGGCGTTACCGTAGGCGCTGGTGGCGAAGTAAAAAGGATTGCCGAGGAGCAATGCTTGGACGACCATCCAGAGAACTCCGGTGTAAAAAGCCGGGAGAAGCAGGAAGAAGAGGCTGGCTTCCAGATGTTCCTTGGAGTGCCGGGCCGCCAGGTGCTTCCAGGTCACGCCCACGGCTGCGGCCAAACCGAGGAAGACCGCTTCGTAGCCGGTGAGGAAGGCCAAGGCCAGCCAGATGCCCGCCAAACCGAGGGGGGCGTAGTGTTCTCCCTTCAGGTAGTTGGACATGGCGTCGACCAGGAAGGTGAGACAGAAGAGGAGGAGGGACTCGCTCATCCCGTTGGCGGCGTAAAAGAGGAGGAGGGGGTTGCCGACGAAGGCCGCCAAGTACACCGCCCGCCAGGGGGCTGGAACGGTGAAGCGGCGCAGGATGCGATCGCTGCCCCAGATGGTGCCGCCGAAGGCCATGATGCTGAGGATGTTGCCGGCAAATCCGTCCCGCAAAAGGGGCGGAAAGGCATGGGAGAGGAGGAGCATCGGCAGCAACAGCGGTATGGACAGGAGGGAAGGAAGGGGCGGCCAGATGAAGCCGACGGCCGCCAGATGGGGATCCCGGCTGAAGAGCACGTAGGAGGCGTTGGCCACTCGGCTGACCCCGTCGCCCAGGAGGAGGTGCAGGCGAAAGACCATGTCCCGGGCCAGGGCCAGGGCCAGGGCCATGCCGACGACCGAGGCTGCCGCCCCAACCCAGGTGTCGCGGGACGGGGACGGGGACGGGTTGGAGACAGTACCGGGCGTCACGACGGCTATGGCCGGGCCGACTTTTTGCCGGATTGTCGCGGGCGGCGGAGGCGGGAAAGGATCACGACCCCCAGGCCGGTGCCCGCGAAGACGGCGGAGTAGGGAGTTTCCGGGGTCTGTTCGCACTCGTCGCACTTGTGGTGATGGCCTCCCCCTCCGTCGGCCAGGACGGCCGGGGAAAGCAAAAGGCGGAAGGTGGGGAAGAACAGTCCAAGGGACAAAAGGGAGAGGACACGGAATCGGTGCATCGTGGACCTCCTTTGCGCGAAAATCGGCAAACCGGCTGGGAGATTCAAAACCGCCACGGTCAGGCGGTCGGACGGCTGGTTTCCTGTCTCTCCAAAGCGGTGACCCAACCGCGGGCGAAGCGCAGAAGGGCGGATGGGGGAACGTTCGCCCGGCGGTGGAAGACAACCCGCTGGTAGGCGAGGCGCCCGCCGGTGCGGACCGGCCACTGCCAGGCAAGGGCGTAACGTGGATCCGGCAGCCCCCGGTAACGCACCAGGTACAGGCGCGCGGGCAGGGACGGCAGCACGGCGACGGAGCGGACGGAGACGACCCGGTCGGAGTGGAAGCTGAAGCAGGCGGCGAGGGAGTAGGCCAGGAGGGGACCGGGACGGGGCGTGGTGATCAGGTTGACCCAGGTGTAATTCCCGGCGGTGGAGCGGTAGCCGAGGATGCGGTCGGAGGAGCCGGTTCCGTAGAGGGATTGGTAGGACAATGTGGCGGCGGGGACGGTGTGGTAGCCGGACAACGGCGGGGAGGAGGGCGTTCGGAGGGCGACGGGGAGGTTCAGGGGATGAGCCCAGAAAGAGGACGGTGTGGTCAGTTGGTAGGCGAAAAGGCCGAGAACGGCGGCACCCAGAGCCGGAAGGAGGCGGGTCGCCGGTAAGGAGGGCGACGGGAATGGATCGGGGGATGGCCCGGAAACGGGCCGCCAACGCCACCCGGCGGAAATGCCAAGGAGCAGGAGGAGGAAGAGGGCCGGACCGACGAGCGGATGGATCAGATTCAGCCCGACCTCCGGACCCAGGAAACGGACGCCCAGGGTCAGCAGGAAAAGGCGCAGGACGTTGGTGAACAAAGCGGCCGGCAGGATCAAGACCAGGAAGAGGGTTTTTCCGCGTCGGGATGCCTGGGAGTGGGGGAGGAAGGGGACGAGGAAGAGGAAAAGGCCAAGGAGCATGTCCGTGCCGCTGCAGGCGGAGCCGACGATCATGGTCGTGGCCCAACCGCCGGTGGCCACGTGTACGGCCGGCTCGCCTCCCTGGATCAGGGGGGAGGCTCCGGGCACCAGGGGCAGGAGAAGGTCAAGACCGCGGGAGGACCATTGGGCCATGGGGGGTTGGACGGCGGCTTCCAGCGACGGATACCAGCCGGGCCAGGCCAAGGCCAGCCACAGGGAGGGCAAAGCCAAGGCGGGCAGGACGTCGGCACCGCACCAGAGGATGCCGACCCCGAGAGCCCACAGGGGCCAAAACAAGAAGGGCAGGTGGTCCGGCAGGTAAAGCAGGGGCCAGAAATGGTTCCCCTCCAGGTAGAGGAGGGTTGCCAGGGACAAAATA
>JAJZBP010000150.1 GCA_021798855.1 Bacillota bacterium | reverse complement strand
CGATCTATGGAACTATCGCATCTGCCCTCATCTTGCCGAGGGAGGAGGCGACCTACCCTGAAATATTCTGCATAACATCTATTTCCAATTGTTCGTTCGATGGCATAATTTAATATCTTACGAGTCCCATGCATGGCTCCGGTGTCACGCGTCATTCGGTTCAGCGGGTTCATCCGGCGGCGAGACGGTCCATCGGGTCTGAGCGGCGGCGCTGACGGCCAGCAGTTCCGCTTTGGTCAAAACTCCGTCAAACGGACTGTAGCGCCGGAGGTCGTGGCCTTCCTGGGTAACCGAGGTCATCACTTCAATCAAATGGTTGGGTGAGCAGTGCAACAACAGGAGCCACCGGTCCAAAAAGCGGCTGTTTTCACTGGTGCAGTGCTTGCGCATGCGTTTCAGATTGCGCAGAGCCCTGGCTCGCACCTTTTTCGGGGCGATCCGAAGCTTCTCGGCGATCACCTGGTGCCGCCGTAGGGCTTCTTCCGGTTGGAAGTGGTCGTATCTAGCCGTCGTCGCCGCCTCCCGGCGGGCAGAGTAAAGACCCAATCAATTCAATTAACCAAATCTTCGCGGATTCCTTCCGGGAGCGTTCAAACACACCGGGATACCCGTGGTTGCCGGTCGCGGGCACTGCCGTGTCCCGCCGGTGTCAGTCCGCCGTCATCTCCCTCCCTTCCCGCAGGGCCGCGACCAGTTTGGCCGGCAACCCGGCCTTCTCCACCGCGGCCAGCGTCTGTTCCACGTCGTAGTTCACCCGGCGGATCTCGGCCCGCGGCGGCTGTCCCGGACGCAATATCAGGTAGGACGCACGCGGGTCGCCACCCTTGGGCCGTCCGACACTCCCGGCGTTGAAAAGGAACGTTTCCGACGGCAGGCGAAGGATGATCGGTTGGTGGGTATGGCCGCAGACCACCACCTTCTCCCTGATTCCCGCCAGGGCTTCTTCCAACTGCGCCGTGGGCAGGTCGGCCCGCAGGTATTCGGAAGACGAACGGGGACTGCCGTGGCAAAGGAGAATGGGTTCACGGCCCAATTTCAGAGTTTGGGTGGCGGGCAGGCCCGCCAGGTGGAGCTTCAGGCTCAGCTCGACCTCCTTTTTGGTCCAGGAAAAACAGGCCAACTCCGCTTCCCGGTCTCTTCCCGCCTTAACCCGGTAGGCGGCGGTGTCCATTTCCGAGCCCACCAACCGGTCATGGTTGCCCTGGACGGTGGGGATGCCCTCCTCCCGCACCAGCCGGATCACCTGGTTGGGGAAGGGGCCGTAGTTGACCAGATCGCCGGTGCAGGCGATCCTGGTGATGCCCAGGGAGCGGATGTCGGCCAAGGCCGCTTCCAGGGCGGGCAGGTTGCCGTGGATGTCGGAGACGACGGCCAGGGCAGATCCGTTGTTGCTTGCCATGCTTCAACCTCCTCGCCTGAATTTACCACAGGCGACAAGAAAACGACAGCCTTGATGCATAAAGGGGCACCCAAGGGGGGGAAAATATGGGTGGACGAGACTGAAGGGAGCGAACGTCGGCCATGCGACGCAAACCGGGAGATTGGCAGTTGGTGGGGCGGAGGGTGGGCGCTTTCTGGCGGGAATTGACCACCGCGGGCGGGACGGAAAAAGGGGTGACCGACCGGCCCTGGTCCGTGGAACTTGAGCACGCGCACCGGGAATGGCAGGCGGCGGAGACTTACTTTCAGGCGGTGACCGATCCGGAACTGGTGGACCACGCGGTCTTTCTCCTGCAGGCCTGCGAGCGCAAGTATGCCTATCTTTTGGGTGAAAAACGCCGCCCCGGCGTCTCCGGATTGGAGATGTAGCCAACGGCAGGAGAAAGAGCGGCGAACGTAGAAAGATAAACCAACCTCGGGTGCCCGGCTTGCGCCGGGAGAATAGGGAAGCCATAAAAGGCGCGGGCCCACCACTGTAGACGGGGAGCGTTCCGGACCACTGGGGATGCCCTGGGAAGGTCCGGAAGACCGCAACTGAAAAAAGTTCGTATGCATCTGAGACCGCTCAAAAAGGTTCAGATGGCCGTTCTCAACCAACAGTGGGCAGCGCCGCTGGATGCGAGCCTTTTTCTGCGGTCTCAAACGCAACGATCCGTCAGCCAGGAGACCTGCCCGGGGAAGTCATGGGTTTGGCCAAAACCCTGAGCACAGGCTCGGGTTTTTTTATTTTATTAAGGAGGCGGAGGAATGGAGAAAGAAGTCGAAACGGCGGCGGCGGCGGTGGGAACCTTGGACGAAAAGGCCATGGATGAGGTCAGAACCCGGTTGGACACCCTGACCAAGCCGCCGGGAAGTTTGGGTCGTTTGGAGGAGTTGGTGGTGCAACTGGCCGGGATCACCGGGGATGTCCGGCCCAGGGTGTCTCCGGCCACCGTGGTGGTCATGGCGGGGGATCACGGGGCCGCCGCCGACGGGGTGTCGGCCTTCCCCTCCGAGGTCACGCCCCAGATGGTCCTCAACTTCCTGCGGGGCGGGGCGGCGATCAACGTTTTTGGCCGGTTGGCCGGGGCCAAGGTCCGGGTGATCGACATGGGCGTGGCTTCCGACTTGAACGCGCCGGGCCTGGAGGTGCGCAAGGTGCGCCGGGGCACGGACAGCTTCGCCCGCGGCCCGGCGATGAGCCGGGAGGAGGCCGCCGCTTCGGTGGCGGCCGGCATCCGGGTCGCGGAGGAAGAGGTGAAGGCGGGCACCCGGTGCATCGTCATGGGGGACATGGGCATCGGCAACACGGCGGCCTCCAGTTGTCTTTTGGCCGTCTTCGGCGGGTTGTCCCCGGAGGAGGTCACGGGGCGGGGCACCGGCCTGGACGATGAAGGTTTGCGCCGCAAGGCGGAAATCATCGGGCGGGCTCTGGAGGTCAACCGGCCCGATCCGTCGGACCCGTTGGACGTGCTGGCCAAGGTGGGAGGCCTGGAGATCGCCGGGTTGGCCGGCGTGGCCCTGGGGGCGGCGGCGGCCCGCTGCCCGGTGGTGGTGGACGGCTTCATCGCCGGAGCGGCGGCTTTGGTTGCCGGACGCATCGAGCCGCGGGTGCGCCCCTTCCTGATCGCCGCCCACCTGTCGGCGGAGGGCGCCCACCGCAAGCTGTTGGAACTGATCGGCTTGGATCCGCTGCTGAACCTGGGGTTCCGCTTGGGGGAGGGGACGGGGGGCGCCCTGGCCCTCAACCTGCTGGAGGCGTCCTGCCGGATGTTGTCGGAGATGGCCACCTTCGCCGAGGCCGGGGTGGCGGGGTCATTGGACGGCAGTGTGCCGGGTGCTGCGGATGCCGAGGCGCCGGTGATCGCCGGCGGGTCCGGGGTGGCGGCCGCGTTGGCGGACGTGGAGCCGCGGCTCCCCGGACGAGGGGCGACAGCCCCCCCCAACGACTTCACGCCCCAAGAGGTGCGGGGTGTTTACAAGGCGATTTACCGGCGGCGGGACATCCGCAGTTTTCGGCCCGACCCCCTGCCGCCGGGGGTGGTGGAGCGGCTTTTGCAGGCGGCGCATCACGCGCCTTCGGTCGGGTTCATGCAGCCGTGGAATTTCATCTTGGTGCGTTCGCCCCGGACCAAGGACAGGCTGCGGGAGATGGTGGACCGGGAGCGGCGGGCGGCGGCGGCGCACTTCCCCGGGGAGCGGGGAGACCTGTTCGCGCGGCTGAAGGTGGAGGGACTGCTGGAGGCGCCGCTGACCATTTGCGTGACCTGCGACCCGACGCGGGGCGGGCCGCATGTCCTGGGGCGGTCGGCGGACCGGGCCACGGACGTCTATTCGGTGTCCTGCGCGGTCCAGAACCTTTGGTTGGCGGCCAGGGCCGAGGGACTGGCGGCAGGTTGGGTGAGCATTTATCAGAAGGGCGACCTGCAGGAGATCCTGGGGATTCCGCCCCACGTCGACCCCATCGGGCTCATTTCGGTGGGCTACACGGACCACTTTCCGGAGGGGCCGTTGCTGGAGCAGGTGGGCTGGCGGCGGCGGATGCCCTTGGCGGATCTGGTCTACGCGGAAAACTGGGGATGCAAGGCCGAATTGGCGCCGGCGGACGATCCGGTCTAAAAACTGGGCGGCGGACGGTGCGGGGAGAAAGGGGACACGAAGGGGGAGGCCGCAAACCGGCTTCCCCCTTTGGATGCATCGGTGGGGCGAAATACGCCTTTTCTCTTTTGAAAGGGCCAAGAAGCGAAGAAAAAGCCTGAACCAGGGGGATCATCGGTTTGCGGTGGCCATTTTGCCGGTTTGTTGGAATCTGAGAGGGAAAAGAGTATTTGAACTTTTGCTTATCATTTGTGTAAAATTGGGGCGAAGCGAGGCGCGGGGTTTTTGGTTGCCGATTGCGCCGAGCCTGGACGCCGCCCCGCTTTCGGCGGGAACGTGGCCCCGACCGCGGCGGACGGAAAGTCACCCGGCAGATTGCCGGCGGATGGAGATTCCCATCCGGCCACCGATGTTTGCCGGCGAAGTGAGGAGTTGAACGGATGACGATCGGTGTGGTTCCTGAGCGGGGTGAGACGTGGATCCTCGGCGAGGGCGGTTCCGGCCCGTCTGACCCGCAGAATCGGAACAGCTTTAAGTCGGAGCCGGGGCCGGAGGAAATCATGTCGAGGCTGCAGGTGTTGGAAGCATTGCGGGCGGCACGCCGGGAGTGGCTGGATAAGCCGGATGACACGGTGAGGGTCAAGGCGTATGGCCTGATCGCCATCAAGGCGGTGGGTTTGCGCTTGGGTTTCAGCGAGTCCGAACTGCGGGCCGGTCGGAAGTAGGGTAGAGAGTCCCTGCGTGATCAGCAAGCGCATATTTGGAATAAGTTACGGCAAAAGGAAGGTGGGGCTCCGGGGGAGCCCCACCTTCCTTTTTGGCGCCAAGGGGGAGAGGGCTTGGAGGGACGCCCCGGCGTCGGCCTTCCCGGGCACCCCTCGATCCCCCTCGCCCGGTTCAGCCGGCGGCCTTTTTGGCGGCGGTCAGGGCGGCTTCGTAATCCGGGTGGGTTTTGATTTCCGGCACGTATTCGACGTGGCGGACGATTGTCTCCCGGTCCACCACGAAGAGGGCACGGGTCAGGAGGCGAAGCTCCTTGATCAGGACACCGTAGGCCCGGCCGAAGGACAGGTCGCGGTGGTCGGAGAGAAGCTGCATCGGGTCCGCTCCGGCGGCGGCGGCCCAGCGTTTTTGGGCGAAGGGTAAGTCGTTGCTGACGGTGAGGAAGCTGACCCCGGCGAGGGTGGCCGCTTCCTCGTTGAAGCGGCGGGTTTGGAGATCGCAGATGGGGGTATCCAGGGAGGGGACGACGCTGATCAGGCGCACGGTGCCCTTGGAATCGTCCAAGGTCACCGCAGCCAGGTCGACGTTCAGGGTGGTGAACCCGGGGGCCGTGTCCCCTGGTTTCAGTTCCGTGCCGACCAAAGTCACGGGATTGCCGGCGAAAGTTAC
>JAJZBP010000149.1 GCA_021798855.1 Bacillota bacterium | reverse complement strand
GTTCCAGAGGCACCGAAGAGCCGCTCGGGTGCATGGTTGAGGGCGGCTTCCGCCGCCGGTAAAATCATTCTGGCTCATACTTTCTCCAAGTTGATGTTCCCAAGAGGAATCCATCACACAGGGCAAACTCTAAAATTGCCGCTATCGTTGCCGGCCTTTCCCATAATTTAAAAAATAGTAATCTTTAGGTTGCTAAGAAAAACGATGGTTGGTTAAGAAAAATTTCCCCTCCCCTGTCTGCCTTGGCTCTTTTTGGTATTTAATGGGGGAAAATGGCTGTTTTGGCGACTTGCATTGAAAATTGCCATTACTTAGGATTGACGTTGGCGGGAACAGCAGAAAAAAACCTAAAGGAGGGGCGTGGTTCTAAAAGTCAGTGCGAGACATTCAAAGGAGGTAACCCAATTGTCACGGCGAATCTTTGAACGTGTTGCCAGCGCCATCTCCACTTTCCGGTTTTCCTGGAGTAAACTGGTGGCCATTTTGGTAGCGACCGGCATAATTATAGCTCCATTGACCGCCGGAACATCAACGGCCTTGGCAAGATTCCCGCAGAGTTATGGTCCAAATCAGGGATCGCCTTCCTCATCCAAGACAACTTCCGCCCCCCTTCAAGTCAAGGAATACAACATTTCAACAGTTCGGGTTGAACAACTCGTCCTAAAAGCTTTCGGACCAAGCCTTGGCGCCAAGATAATCTCCCGGATGTTATACCGGGTAATCAAACCGTTAGCGGTTGATTACCATCTGAAGTACACCAACGCCAACTCGCCGAATTGGGCCGGGTACATAGTGGACAACTCGAACAATGGCATCCTACCTGTCAACGGCTCCGCTTCCGTTTTCAACGTTTCACCAGTGTGTTCCACATGCACAGATACCGCAACCTGGGTAGGCGTTGGCGGTCAGAACGGTGCCAAATATTTAGCCCAAACCGGAATAGATCAACTTTACCTTAAATCGTGGTACGAGTTTTGGCCGAATTCACCCCATTATCTCTTTCCCCTCCACTCCGGTGATCAAATGACCGGAACAGTGCAATACGATACGACAAACGGGCTTTGGTTCATCTACATCGGCGATACCACAACCGGCACATATTATTCCAATGAATTCAGCTTCAACCCCGATCAAACCACCGCCGAAGGAATTGTTGAAGTCCAGCCAAATGGCCCTGTTCCCTCGTTCAGCCCGGTCAACTTCCCCAACTATTCCTGGCAGGATAACCACGGGTATTGGCAGCCTCTTACCAGCCCGAAAGTCGGCACTTTGTGGGACGAATGCCTTGTTAGCCCAGTTTCCGGTTATGCCGGCCCTGGTTCTATCACATCCGGAAGCGGCGGCAATACATCGGACTTCAGCATATATGACTATTGCCCGTAAGTACCCGCACTTACCGGTTCTTAAAGTGGAGGAAAAGGAAAGTATGCGCTTGAAAAAATTAATCTTTTCCCGATTCTTTCTTTTGTTGGTGCTAACAATATTTTTGGTTAATGTTTCTCCTGTGAATTCCCTGGCCGCAACTCCCCCGCCCCTTAAGCTGCCGAATGGTTTTACCGACTACGAAACCTGGCCGGTCTGGGCGCAACCATCCCTTGAACTGGCTACTGAATGGCATATTCTTCAAGGTTATTCCGATGGTAGCCTGCGTCCGAATCTAATCGTTACCCGAGCCGAATTCGCGGCCATGTTGGCTCGAGCCATGGGACAAGCCGTGCCCGACCCAGGGCAGGCCGCTACCCGGCCACCCTTTGCCAACCTGGCCGA
Organism: Bacillota bacterium; assembly: GCA_021798855.1. Taxonomy (GTDB): domain Bacteria; phylum Bacillota; class Sulfobacillia; order JAJZIM01; family JAJZBP01; genus JAJZBP01. The sequence continues at coordinate 3,722 of JAJZBP010000149.1, read as the reverse complement.
ATCCAGTTGGTATTATCCGTATCTGCAAAGCTTGGCATCAGATGGAATCCTAAGCTTCAACCTTTATCCCACAGGGTTTGAGCCCAACCAGCCCATTACCAGGGGCGAAGCGGCAGCCTGGTGCGGGTTGGCGCTTCAATATTACGGGGTTAAAGGAAACTTGCCACCACCAACCTGGTCGGATCTGCCAACTTCAACTAACGGTTACCGGGAAATCCTCTTGGCGGCCCAGGCAGGCATTGTCCAGGGTTACCCGGGCGGTGTCTTTCAACCCTACCAAACCTTAACCCGCGCTCAGGGGGCCGCCATGTTAATCCGGTTCATAGATGCCTTGCCCGGCAGTGAACAGTTGCTCCGGCAAACAATTTTTCTACCCCAATTTATTCAAACAGCGATGGACAGCGGTTGGAATGGCTCATCAGCAAACGCCGTACGGAGTGAACCCGCAACGGTTCTCACCGCCACTGATGTTTCACCGAACCTTCCCATTGACGATGCCGCATTTGCCAAGGCTGACTACGTTTCCTGGCAACAAATCCACCTTTGGATCGCCACCGGCAACTGGATAGCCTTGGGCGAGGCCAAACTCAACCAACAAGAGGCGAATTACATCGTTTCTTACGGCTTGGAGCCTTGGCAAGTGGCCTTTTTGGAATCAGCAGTCTTCTACTATAGTTCCACGGCCCTTCCCCAAGACTTTCCCCTCCGTTATTCCCTTTATCCTATCGCCGCCACCTATCCTGGTGGACCCGATGAAACTGGTAAATTAAATCCAGTAACCGCCATTTCGATTACCAACCCCGACCATCCTTTCCTCATGCCCCCTTCCCCGGCGCAGTTTGTCTCTCAACTTAGTACCGGCCAATCCGCCGCGAATGACCCTTTCACCATCAGTCCCGGCTTTCAGCTTCCCCTTTCCGTTGCCGGCGCGGGGACCGGTCCCATGTGGCACTTAACTTTCGACCTTTCCGCCGCCCCTCAAATCGCTGTTCACTGGCCCGCCGGCTTAGACACTAATCCACAGGCCAACCCGGAACATAACTGGTATGTGGTAGGAAACCAATAAACGTATCTCGGTTAACGTTATGATTCGAAAGGACTGAGCATGTTGACCATTCCCCGGATTTTCGCTGTCTGCCTGACCCTCCTTATCTTGGCCGGCTGCGGCACCGGAACGCAAGGTTCCAAGGCCCTGCCTTCCTCGTCCGGCCAGGGTGGTGGCAACGGCACTAGGGTGTCCGAAATACCACTTTCCCCGATAGCCCAGAGCAGCATTTTTTCCGATATACCGATCATCGTCCTGGGCAAAATCCCAGGAGACCCAAATCAAGTTCAAGGGCTGCTAGTCAAATGGAATCCGGGAAGGGACAAAATCGCCATTGATCGGCAACCGTTATTTTACGCCCGTTGGCCCTTGGCCGAAATCTACGACTACCCCAAAACTTGGTACGTCGGTTGGTTTTGGGATGGCCACAATCTGCTGGTGGCGCGAACCGGAGAGCCTGGACTGTTTACCCCGGGTTCCAGGATCAATGTCGGGTTTCGCATCTCCTATTTTGGAAACGTAATGACCGGTTGGGAGAATTACTATGACACCCGCTTTCTTGTCACTGCCAACGCCGGCAACGTTTTTGTTTCCAAATGGCAATCAACAACCACCGGAATTTTTCCTCTTGGTCCGGTACCCACTGATCCATGTACAGATTTAGCGGACGGACCATTCTGTCCGCCCCAAGCGGGTGGAATCACTCAGTTCCAGGCCATACCCTTTCCCGGCTCTGATATAAAGGCAAGTGGCGCTTTTGTCCATCCTTCGCTGATCCTGAACCAGAATAATAGGCCATCGCTTTTTGTGTGCGGATATTCCGGCTCATCTTTCTACCTCGGTTATACCGAACTTGGGGAAAAACATTCAACTTGGAAAACCATCCCCTTCACCACCTGCGATCCCAGCTTGCCCGGGGCTGTAGCCATGGGTGGCAAAATCTATACCGGAACCGGAGCGATAGGTAAGGTCTACGTCTTGGACATAAAGAAGGGAAAAGTTGCTCCCTATTATTCCATTCCCATCCCTCCTGGAACGACCCCTGGGGTAAACTTCATGGGACCATACCTTGGCCTTTGGAAAAACATCTTATTGATTGCTTACCACTTTGATCCCGTAGCCCAGGATCTGGGGGATCCAAACGCACCGTCCTCCATGCCTCCACCCGATAGAGGAAAGGCAGTCGTCTTGGCCATGCAAAATGGTAAAGTTATTGCCTCCCTTACCCTGAACGCAACCAAGGGAGAACTCATCTCCACCGGCGGCCCTCATTCGGATACCATGATCATACGTGGCGGTTTGGCCCAGTCTCTCCCGACTCTTCCATCCCAGGGAAAGGCACAACATCACCTTACTCCATAAGCCAATGGACAGACTGCCTATGACCACTTACGGGAAGAGTTTTGAAGCATTTTCGGCTCCTTTCTGGGAGGATTTCTGGAAAATAATGCCCCCGGGAAAAATTTTGGGCTCTTTGCGGAATTATCAAGTGGAGCAATCGTAAAGATTCGGTGAACCCGCCGGGAAAACTAACTTCGTTGATAGCCTAAGCCGACTTACCGTTTTTAACGATATTTACGGTCAAGGAAATCTAAAGCTGTTGGAGATCAGGTTCCAAACCCGGCCGACGGTCCTCGGGGCGCAGGGGCGTTTACGCCCCGAGGACCATCGGCCCTTATTTGGGGCAAGGCTCCCTCCTTTTCAAGTATTGTGTCACCCGTGGCCGGACTTGGACTATCCCGGCTGCATCTGGACCAACGGGTTACCGAGTAGAGGAGAGGCGCCGTTGGGTTTAGGTATTGGTTTCAGTTCCTTTGGCCTTTCGGTGTCCAAAGTGTCGCATTCCGCCACCATGCCGGGTTTCCTCTCCCCCCTCTAAAATTCCGTACGTCGGGTTTTCCCCAGTACGGCTTCAAGTGGTCTCTCCCCCAGCAGCCTGCCCGCGTAGCGTTCCCACTGTGGTTTCCGCGGTGTTCCCGCTCTGTGTCGGGCCGCGGGTCCGTGGTTCCGTCATTCCCTCGCCGGTTTAAATGCGTCCGCATATTCTCCGGTCCGGTCACGGTTTGCTGTTGCGTACGGGTACGGTTTCGTCTTACCCGGCTATTGAGGCTCTGCGTCCCCATCGGAGTACTCCACCGCACCATGGACCACCCACGGGTCCTTCCCTCCTCCAGGGTTGTGTTGTCCCCGGCATCATTGGCACTACGACCCGATCTGCCAGTCTCGCTCCCACGGCCAGACTTCGCCTTCGCTTATACTGTCCGCCCTGCCGTTTGCGGACGCTCCCGGCGGGGAACGAGACCTTCCCAGCTTTGCGTTGTGCGCCTTGCTACCGTGCCGCTGCCTATACGCCGCAGGGGTCCGCAGGTGCTCTTGCCCGTCTCTTCCCTGCGGATACCAGCCTTCGCCCTTCGGTGCCGGGCTCGGCCCCCTGAGATCCCGGCACCCACTTCTGCCGGGGTAAGGTGACGACGAGGCAGCTTTTACTTAATGTTGCGGCCCGGTAGCTTGTTCGCCCCCTTGGTGAGTCCCACCCTCTCGGGCGGCAGAGGCTTAACCCTCGGAGCTTTCATCAGACCGGTCACCCAAGCCCGATGTCCGATTGACTACGCGCTCGGACGGGCAGTCCGCGCGACCGGTCTCTCGCCGGCTGGTGCATGACGGTTACTGGCTGCGA
>JAJZBP010000148.1 GCA_021798855.1 Bacillota bacterium | reverse complement strand
GTTCGCAGCGGTTGCAGGTTCTCCACCACCGTCGTGACCCACGGCACCCGCGCCGCCAGGGCCGCCGCCAGATCCTTCGCCCCCGGAACGGGCTCGGCCACGACGAAGGCGAAAAGGGACTCGCCGCTGCCGGCGGCGCACCGGGCCAGCAGGTGGCGCAGGAGGCCGCGTCCCGTTCCCTCGCGGTAAACCGAAAGGTTCCTTTGCGACCAAAGCCGAACCCCCTCGGCCAGCAGCGCGTTGTTGGTGCCGCTTTGCACCGGACAGTCCCGCACCGCCACCACCCGGTGGCTGCCGCGGGCATAGGGACCGGTCACCACCCTCCCCCTCTCCACGGCCACCGGAAACATGGCCTTGTTCCGGTAACCCCAGGGGTCGTCCATCCCCAGGACCGGGGCGACCTCGGCGCCGAGAGCCCCGGCCACCAACTCCCGCTTCAACTCGAGTTGCCCGGCGTAAGCTATCTCCTGGATCGAGCAGCCGCCGCAGGCCGGATAGTGACGGCACGGCGCCGTCACCCGTCGGGACGACGGCGTTTCCACCGCCAAGATTTCCCCGCGCGCGTAATTTCGTTTCGTCTCCGTCAGCCGCACCGCCAAACGGTCCCCCGGCACCCCGTGGGGAACGAAAACAACAAGGCCTTCGTGCCGGCCGATGCCGTCCCCCCCGTGGGCCAAAGCCGTTATTTCCAAGCTGATGGGCACTTTCGCCGCCTCCAAATCCGTTCAGGCTTTGCCGACCACGCCGCCGGCGGGCCGGTTCTCCTCACTCCGCGCCGTCCACCAGCGCCAGGCGCCGATCCCGAGGGTGCCGAGGGCGGATACCCCCAAAATCCGTAGCCAGTCGCCCCCGGAAAGCGCCACCGTCCTGAACAAAGGTTGCAGGGCGGGAAGGTAAATGGCCCCCAACAGCAACGAGGCGGAGATTCCCACCGCACCCAGCAAGTACGGGTTGCCGCCGAAGCCCACCTCCAGGATGGACCGGCGTTCCGAACGGCAATCGAAAACGTGGAACAGTTGGCTGGCCACCAGGGTGGCAAAGGCGACGGTGCGCGCGTAGGGCAGGTCGCCCGTCCGCAGGAAGCTCCAGGCGAAAAGGAGGACGGTGCCCCCGCCGATGAGGACACCCCGGCTGAGGATGCGCCTCCACAGCCCCTGCGCGAAGACTCCGTCACCCGGGTTGCGCGGCGGCCGGGCCATGACCTCCCGGTCCACCGGATCGAGACCCAGGGCAATGGCCGGCAGCCCGTCGGTGACCAGGTTCACCCACAGGAGTTGCAACGGCGAGAGGGGCAGCGGCAATCCCCCCAACACGGCGAGAAACATGACCAGGATCTCCCCCACGTTGCAGGACAAGAGATAGCGGATGAACTTGCGGACGTTGTCGTAGATGCCCCTTCCTTCCTCCACCGCCGCCACGACGGTGGCGAAGTCGTCGTCGGTCAGGACCAGTTGGGCCGCCTCCCGGGCCACGTCCGTACCCGACCGCCCCATGGCCACGCCGATGTCCGCTTCCTTGATGGCCGGGGCATCGTTCACCCCGTCGCCGGTCATCGCCACCACCTGGCCTCGCTTTTTCAAAAGACGCACCAACCGCAACTTCTGCGCCGGGGAAACGCGGGCGAAGACGCTCACCCTCCCGATGCGTTCTCCCAGTTCCCCATCGCTCATCCTTTCCAATTCGCTCCCGGTGATAACCTCCCCTTCCCCCGTTCCTCCAGGATCCCCCTCCGTCATTCCCACGGCTCCGGCGACCGCCAGGGCGGTGCGGGCGTGGTCACCCGTGATCATGACCGCCCGAATGCCGGCTCGGGCGCACCGCCGCAAAGCCTCCTTCACCTTGGGCCTGGGCGGGTCCATCATTCCGACCAGTCCGGCGAAGACAAGCCGTCCCTCCCCCTCGTCCAACCCCCCCGGACGGTGGGCCATGGCCAAAACCCGCATGGCCCTGCCGGCCATCACGTCGCCATGAGCCATGATCCCCTCCCGGTCCGCCACCGCCAGGGGGCGGACGCCACCATCGACCCGGATCCGGTCACAGAGGGCAACGATGGCGTCCGGCGCCCCCTTGAACATGGTGAAAACTCCCTCCGGCTTCCGAACGGCCACCGCCATCCGCCGCCGTTCGGCCTCGAAGGCCAATTCGGCAAGCCGCCTCCCCCCCGGCGTCACGCCGCCCTTGTCTGCCGCCACCAGGAGGGCTCCCTCGGTGGGATCGCCCGCCACTTCCCATTCGCCGCCCTTGCCCTTGAACAACCGAGCGTTGTTGCAGGCCGCTCCGATTTCCAGGGTCAGCGCCAGGTCCGCCGCCGTCGCGACGTTGACCTTTTTACCGTTCAGGGTGAAATCACCCCTCGACCGGTAACCCTCACCGGAAACCGCAAAAAGCCGGCCGCCGGCCCAGATCTCCCGCACCGTCATCTGATTTTGCGTGATGGTTCCGGTTTTGTCCGCGCAGATGCAGGTCGCCAGACCCAGCGTTTCCACCGCCGGCAGCCGCCGGACGATGGCTCCCCGGCGGAGCATCCGCTGCACCCCCACGGCCAGGGCGATGGTGACCACCGCCGGCAGCCCCTCCGGAATGGCCGCCACCGCCAGGGAGACTCCCGTCAGGAACATTTTGTACGGCGGCTCGCCGCGCCAAACCCCCAGGGCCACCACCGCGCCGCAGACGCCCAAGCATCCGGCCACCAAGTACTTGCCAAGGACATCCAGGCGTTTTTGCAGCGGGGTCGGCTCCCGAACGATCCCCTTGATCAGGCCGGCGATTTCGCCGACGACGCTTTGCATCCCCGTGGCCACCACCAGGCCCCTACCCCGCCCACGCAACACCGTCGTTCCCAGGTAGAGGAGGTTTTTCCGCTCGGACAGGATCTGCCCCTGGGCATAGGTGACGGCGGCCGCCTTTTCCACGCCGGCCGACTCCCCCGTGAGGGCCGCCTCTTCCACCCGCAGGTTCACCGCCTCCAACAGACGCAGGTCGGCCGGCACCCGGTCACCCGCCTCCAAGAGCACCACGTCGCCGGGAACCAATTTTTCCGCCTCCAATTTCAACTCCCGTCCCTCCTGGAGAACGGTGGCCGCCGGAGCGGCTAACTTTTCCAAGAGGGACAAAGAGGTTTCCGCCCGCTGTTCCTGGAAAAAGCCCAAAAAAGCGTTGGACAGCACGATGGCCAAGATGGCCAAAGCGTCCCCCTTTTCCCCCAAAAAATAAGAAACCACCGTGGCCCCCAGCAGCACCAGGACCATGGTGTCCTTAAACTGTCCCCAAAAAAGGCTCCAGGCCGAAACCCGACGACCCTTTTCCAGGCGATTGGGACCGTAAACCCCGTACCGCCGCCCCCGTTCCACCCTGCTCAAACCCCGTCCGCCGTCGCTTTCCAGACGGTGGACAGCTTCTTCCGGCGAAAGCGTGTGCCAGACGGCCTTGGACATTCAAGCCACCCCCTTGCGCCTATCCTATTGGCGGGCGGCGGGGGGTAGAAGTCAGCGCCGTCCGCCGGCCAGGAGCGCCGCTTCCGGGCGGCAGCGCAGGGCAAGCATGGCACCGATCCCGGCGCCCGGACCGAGGAGCAGGGGATAAAAGGCCATGGGCCAACCGAGGAGACCCTGCAGCCAACCCACAACGGCGACGGCAGCCACGGCGACCAGGAAACCGGTGGCCATCTGAAAGGTGAGCGCGCTGCCCAAATAATCCCGCGTCGTCAACTCGGTTACCGCCGTCGAAAATTGGGCCGAATCCGCCACCACAGCGCCCCCCCAAACAATCGCCACCAGGAGGGTCAACGCCGGGTCCAGCCGGTAGGTCAGACCAATCCCCGCGGCGCACAGTCCGCTGACGGCCAGTGCGCCGATCGTGGTCGCGGTCCGTCCCCACCGTTCGGCGGTCCATCCACCCAGGAGCGCCCCCCCGGCCCCGGCCACCCCGATGGCGGCGAAAGCAGCCCAGGCCGTCCACGCAACCAAGGCACTCGCCCGAAAGTACCCCGACCAAGAACTCGCCAAAAACAGCGGCAACCAGGACCACATGCCGTACAACTCCCAATTATGCCCCAAATACCCGATACAGGCCAAGATCACCGGACGATCCCGCAACACATACCCAAGGTGATCCCAACGAAAGGCCAACGGCCGAGGGGCATCCCCGGAACGGCCGGGCAAACAACCACCCACCAGCGCCGCGCCGACCAGGGCCAGAGCCGATGATTCGGCCATGACCCGTGGCCAAGTGGCCACGAGCCCCAAACCGAGCAGCAGGTGCGGCATGGCCGAACCAACCGTAATGCCGCCGATCAGGATTCCCAGGGCCAAACCCCGTTGCCGCGGAAACCAACCCGTCACCATTTGGACCGCCACCGGATACACCCCGGCCAGGGCTACTCCGGTGAGCAAGCGCAGGATAAGCCCCGGCAACACCCATCTCCCGACCGAAATGAACAGTCCGTTGGTCAGGGCCGCCGCCAGCGCCGCGCCAACAAACAGCCGACGGGGGGGCAGGCGATCGGGTAACCCCGAACCCGCGCTGGCGAGTGCTCCGACCACGAACCCGAAATTAACCGTTGAAGCCAGCCAGGCGGCGCCGTTCGGCAAACGCCAAAGGAGCACCAACGCCGGCGCGACGGCCGAAGCAGCGAACCAAAGGCTCATGGTCAGGGTCACCGCCAGGGTGACCACGCCCAAGGCCACCCACCGTCCATCGTCCGACCGCGCCTCCCCGGATACCGACCAGCCGCCGTGAGCCAACTTATTCGGCCAACCTGCCGGCGTGGTCCCGGTCGGATCCGCTTTGGTGCAGATCCCTATATTCGCTCGGCGTCACGCCGACCTCCTTGCGGAAAACCTTGCCGAAATAACTGGCGTCTTCAAACCCAACTCTTTGCGCCACCTCCGTGATCCTGCAACCGCTGTGCGCAAGATACTCCTTGGCCCACTTCAAGCGGACGGCGGTGATATAATCAAAAATACGGCAACCGGTTCCCTCGCGGAAAAGGCGCGTGAGGTAACAGGGACTCAGGTAAACGTAATTGGCCATGTCCTCCAAAGCCAGCCTGGATTCATAATTCTTCTCGATGTATTCCTTTACCGCCTCCACGATCCTCTGCTGTTTCTTCCCGTTGCACAGGTTGAGTTTCTCCAGGTAGCCTTCCAACACGTCGTTTTGCACCCAATGGCAAAACTGCTCGAACTCGCCCTTATTCTCCCACTCCTTCAGGTATTTGTAGTCCAGTTCGACCACCGCCTGCGCCACCTGCGAATCCCGCTTAAATTCCCCGGACAGGTTCAGCAGAAGTTCAAGGGTGTATATTTTAGCCGTTTTATAGCAGGTCTCCTCCTTGAGTTCCCGGCAGAACCGCTCCAGGCAAGACCTTGCGCCCTCCACATCGGACTTGCGGATCTTGCCCAGCAACTCTTCCCAACGACGCGACAACCGTTCAGGTTCCAAGGAAGTCCCCCTCCCCTCGGGAGCCGTTTTCGGACCCGGTTTAAGTCGTTCCTTCGCCCACGTACCCTTCCAATTCGGCGT
>JAJZBP010000147.1 GCA_021798855.1 Bacillota bacterium | reverse complement strand
GGCACCACCCCACCCTTGCGTCACCCAACAAGGTGTCCAGATTGCCAGCCTTGACCACAGACAGGCTGCGGTTACCTCGGTGATCCTCAAAGTGCCAGCCCACCCTGTTCGCCACGATGGCGTCCACGACCAGACGGGAATGCCCCTCCGGTCCCGCCACGGCCTCTCCCGCTCCCAGGGACAACGGTTCATGGTTATAAAGGGCCAGGGAGGAACTGCGTCCGCCGGGGCACGGCAGGTTGCGCACCCTGAAAGCCGGGTCACGCGGGTATTCCCGGTCCGACACCAATTTCTCCAAACCGCAGTACCAACGCAGGAACGGCCCCTCCGCCCGCAGCAGCAACTCGGCCATTCCACGCCTCCAACACAACCGCCCATCCCAAGCGGAAGCGGTGCCGGGGGCTTTCGGGCGCGGCAAATCGAGCCTTTCCAGCCTGCGCCGGACTTCCTCAGACGCCGAACGGAAGGACATTTCCCAGGCATCTCCCTCCCACCGCACGGTCAATTCACCGTCCCCCACGAGCCAGCGCCCACCCTCCCGTACCGGTCCACAGGACGACCACCGTTCGGCAACCGTCTGCGTAGCCAGATGCACACCGCTCACCACCTCGAAGCCCGCCTGCTCAGGAGCAACGTAGCTTAGGAGACCCTGGTTTGGCCCCAGGGCAAATTCCAGCCAGGTGCGTTTTGCTTCCCCCCACGGCATCAAGTTGGGAGAAAGTTCGGCCAAACCCCATTTGTAGCCGTCCAGTCCGTAGACGTGCACCACGTGGCGTCCGCCGCCGGAACCCTCCGACGCTTCCCACCTGTACACCACGTCGCCCACCACCACGGGAACGTTGGGAACGACGGCCACGTTCTCCAGGACCACTCGTTCCGGTTCACATTCGACGCTGCAAAAGATCCGTCCCAAAAGGGAAGGAAAAGCGGCGGAAACAGCCGCGTTTTCCCAGGTGCCCGTCAGGAAACACAGGCCCCCGGCGGGGATCTCCACGCGCCCCCCCACAACCCTGGTGCCCCGCAGCACCACTTTTTCTTTCGTCGGGCGATATTTTTCGCCAGGCGAGAACGTGCGTCCGGCGCGGGCACCCGACCAGAGGGGCACCCGGACCGGATTACGCCACGGCAGCAACGCGAAGGGGGGAACCTCCGGGTTGTCCCGGCGCATCGGACCGGTGGGCAGAAGTTCCGCGCACAGACGGCTCACGGCTGCAGTCTTGCTGCCGAGTTCGGCAAACCAGAATCGGCCTCACCAGTCGCCTCCCCCAAGAGACGGTACATCGCCTGCACGGTGGCCGTTCCGCCGCGGGCCAGAAGGTGTTGCACCACCCGGCCGCCGCCCACCAGGGTGTCCAGGTTGCCGCTTTTTGCCATTATCCGGCTGGCATTGCCATGCCGATCCTCAAAGTGCCAGCGGGCCTGTTCGCCGACCAAGTCGTCCAGCACCAGCCGGAAATAACCCTCCGGTCCCTCCACGGACTCCCCCGGCACCAAAGACAGGGACTGCGGATTGTAAAGGGACACGGACCAACTGTGCCCGATGGGGCAGGACACGTTGGCCACCGCGAAGGCCGGGTCGCGCGGGTAGGCCAACCCCGACACCAGCCGTTCCAAACCGTGGTACAGACGCAGGGCCGGCCCTTCGGGCTGCGGCAACAATTCCGCCAACCCGTCGTTCCAGGTAAGCTGGAGCGACCGGCGGGCCTCCTGATCCTCGGGCAATAGATCCAGGGGCCAGGGCGGACTCATCCGCCGGCGGACCTCCTGAGCCGCCGAGCGGAAGACCAGTTCCCAAGCCTCCCCGTCCCGACTGACCGACAACTCGCCGTCGGAGACGGCCCAGCGCCCGCCGTCCAACAGGGGACCGAAGTAGGGACGTTCGCGGGCCACCAGTTGGGAGTGCAGGTGCATCCCGGTCACCGCCGCGAAATCCACCCGTTCGGGGGAGACGTGGCTGGCCCGACCCTGGTTGTAGGCCAGCACGAAATCCGGCGAGTACCAGTTCTCCTCCCGGATCGGCAAGGAGACGGGAGACATCCCGGCGAAGTCCCAATCGATCCCGCTGACACTGTAAGCGTGGACCACCACGTTGCGGAAACCCTCGTGGCGTGGCGACGCCCCCAAGACGTAGACCACGTCGCCGACCACCAGGGGAGAATCGGGCAACACCGTCGTCCCCTCCAGGAGGACCAATTCCAGATCGTAGTCAACGAAAAAGAGACGGCGACCCAGCAAAAAGTCGTAGCAGCCGACGCCGGGATAAGTGCTGCGCATGGTATCGGCCATGTAACAAAAGCCCCCGGGGGGGATCTCTACCCGCCCCTGCACCACCCTGGTGCCGCGCAGCACCAGGCCGTCGAATTTGGGAGTGACCACTCCTTCGTCGTCCACGGCCTTTTCGCCGCTCACGAAACCGGGCAGACCCGGCACGTAAAACGGTTCCCGCAGGGGCAAAAGGGCAAAGGGCGGCGGCGACGGGTTGTCCCGGCGGACCGGGCAGGGAAGCGGCAGGCCCGGGCGGGGAGGACGTACTTCAAACATTTCTCCACCTCGCTATTCCAATTTGGGCTGGGCACCCGTGAATTGAATATGCAAGGCCCGTACCAAGGGAGGTGGAGCCGCCGCTCAACAAAGCCGCCCCCCCAAGGGTGCGGCTTTGTTGAGCGGCGTTTTCCTCAATCCACGGCCACCTGATGGTCACGCCAATGTTGCAACTTGCGCACGACCGTGGAATGATCCACTCCCAAGGCCTCGGCCGCCCGCCGGGAGGTGCCGAAGACCTGCATCGCCCGCTCCAGGAGCTTGTGCTCCAACTCCTCCCGCGCCTCGGCCAGGGGCACCACGCCTCGGACGAACACCGCTTCCTCCCGCCGTTCACCGCCGCCTTGCCCGGATCGCAACACCTGTTCGGGCAGATGCTCTCGCCGGATAACGTCCCCCGGAGTCAGCACCACCAAACGTTCGATCATGTGCTGCAGTTCCCGCACGTTCCCCGGCCACTCGTAGCCCTCCAAAGCCCGGAAGGCGTCCAGATCCAGTTGCTTGCGCAGGCCGTACTTGCCCGCGAAGCGTTCCAGGTAGAAATTGACCAGCGGCAGGATGGCCTCCCGGCGCTCCCGCAGGGGCGGCACGTCCACCGGAATTACGTTCAGCCGCCAATAGAGGTCCTCCCGAAACTTGCCCTCGCGCACGGCTTTTTCCAAGTCCCGGTTGGTGCAAGCCACCAGGCGCACGTCGATGGCCACCGGCCCCACCCCGCCGATGCGGTACATTTCCCCTTCCTGGATTACCCGCAGGAGTTTCACCTGCACACCCAAGGGCAATTCTCCCACTTCGTCCAGCACCAACGTGCCCTTGTTCCCCAATTCGAGGAGACCGACCTTGCCCTCCCGGTTGGCTCCGGTGAACGCCCCCTTTTCGTAGCCGAAGAGTTCGGACTCCACCAGGGACTCTGGGATCGCGCCACAGTTGATGAAGATCAAGGGGCCTTCCTTGCGGGGCGACAATCGGTGCAGGAGTTTGGCAACCAGTTCCTTGCCGACACCCGATTCCCCGGTGATCAACACGGTGGCGTCCACTCTGGCCGCCCGGCGAATCAGGTCCACCACTCGCCGCATCGCCTGGCTCTCCACGACGAAATCCTCCGGCTGCCATTGGCGCGTGCGCAGTTCGTCCAACTCGCAACGCACCCTCTCCAATTGATCCCGCAGGTAATTCAACTCCGTCACGTCACGGACGTTGCAGACCATGCGCACCACCTGACCGTCCAGATCCAGGATGGGAGTGGCCGTAAAGTAGACGTCGTTCCCCGCACGGTTGCGGCGCATTCTGGTCACCGGCTGCTTTTCCTCCAAAGCTACCTTGAAGACTTCCTTCACCGTGCGCAGGCACATGTGGTCGTTGTCCGGCATGTCCGCCCAATGGGAACCGACCAACTCCGCGGGTTCAAGCCCGGTGATCCGGCGATAGCCCTCACTCACCCGCAGGATCCGAGCTTCGTCCGCCACCACCACCCCGTCGTAGGAAGCCTGGAGGATACCTTCCAATTCCCGGTTGAGTCGCCTGACCGTGGCCATCTCCCGGTTACCCTGCTTGAGTTCACGCCAAAGCAGGCGGAAATTGCGGCAGGTGCAAAGACCGGAACGCTCCCCGGCCCCGGTGAGGATCAGGTAATCCCCGGCGATTTCCTGGTAGCCCTCCCTTTCCGGCAGACGCAGGATCTGCCCCGGCGGGAGCATCACCTCGCGCACCGGCGTCTCCGGCGCCTTACCCGCCAAGAGGGCCGCCATCAGGCAGGGACCGGTCACCACACCAAGGACGCGCCCGGCGTTTTCCGCCACCAGCCGGACCCTTCCCTTTTCCTGCAGCAACAGTTCCGCCGCCTGCCTGACGGTCGCCGTTGGTTTGAGAACCTGGGAATATTCGGCCAGGTCGGCCAGGCAAAGCCCGTCTTCGGCTCCATCCGGCGGCGCGGGCACTTGGCTCTTTTGCTTGGTTGGGTTGCGCGGCAAGGTTTTCCCCTCCACGATGGAATTCGGTTTGTTCTTCGGCAAAAATATTTTCCACGCCACCCGCCGGTTTACCTCCCGGTCGGGGAAGTTTTATCGACCGGCCAACGCCAGACTTTTTGGTCTTGGCATAATTATTGCATATTTCATTGACGGTGTGAAGGCTTGATCGTATCCGCCGTGACCCGGAAACAATCTCGAAAAACCGGAGGTGAGAAAATACCCGCCGCCCGCTTCATGTTTTTATTTCGTTCCTCCGCCAACCCCAAGGAGGTAAAGAAGATGCAAGAAAGGGACAAGCGCAACCCCGCGACGGCTTCCGCCCGGCGCCCCCTCCTGGCCCGCGGGTCCATCCTGGGATTCTTCCTCGGCGGTCTTCTGGTCACCGTCCTGGCCGGTTGCGGTCAGGTCACCCCCACGGCCGCCACCGGGCATTACAACCTGCACGTGGCCTATTTCCCCACCGCCTTCCCCTCGGAGGTGGTCATCAGGAAAGAGGGACTTTGGAAGAAGTACCTTCCCCCCGGCACCACGATCACCTGGGACACCGAGGTCATCGGTCCTCCGATCGTGGCCAACATGCTGGCCGGCAAGGACCAGATCGGCTACCTGGGAGACATCCCAGCCTTCGTGGCCACGGCCAAGCGGTCCATCGCCGACATTCGGGTGGTGGAGACCAACCTCTTTTCGCCCGCCGGTGAACTTTGCGACGTGCTGCTGGTGCGCTCCAACGCGCCCAAGTTCGCGAACCAACAACAGGCCTTCCAGTGGCTGAACGGCAAGACGATCGGCGTGGCCGGCAAGGGTTCGTGCGGCGACCGCTTCGTCACCACCCTGCTGAAAAAGAAGCACATCCAGGCCAACGTGGAGTACTTGGACCCCACCATCCTGCTCACCTCGTTGAGAAGCGGCAAGATCGACGCCGCCCAAGCCTTCCAACCTCACATCGCCCAACTGGTTGACGCGGGGGTCGGCCGGGTGGTGGCCACCGGCAGCAGCATCAACGACCAGGACGGCTGGTTCATCATCATGCGCAAGGACTTCATCGATCAGCACCACGCCGTGGCCCTGGGCTGGATCAAGGCGGACATGGCGGCTTGGCGATTC
>JAJZBP010000146.1 GCA_021798855.1 Bacillota bacterium | reverse complement strand
TCCGATCTAAGCCTAAGGGGGGTGATCCCTTGCGAAAACCATTTCGTTTCTCGGCCTTCGCCCAACACACAGGTTCTTCCCGGACCCTCGTCGCGGTGGTCCTCCTCGCTCTCCTGGCCGCCTTTTCCCTTCACCTCTTCCCCACCGGCCGGACCTCCCCGGCCGCCCCGACCGCCCAGGCCGCGCGGGAATCACCTTTACGCACCGTGGCCACCCGGCATCGTGAACTGGCCCTGACCTTCGACATCAGTTGGGGGGAAGTGATGCCACCCAAAATCCTGACCATTTTGGAACGGGAACGGGTTCCCGCCACCTTCTTCCTGTCGGGTCCCTGGGCCAAAACCCATCCCGGCATCGTGGCCCGCATCGTCAGGGACGGGTTCCAGGTGGAAAGCCACGGACAGCAACACGTCGACTTCAGCAAACTCTCCGCCGGCGGGGTCGCCGAAAACATCACCCAGGCGGGCGACATCCTCAAGTCCCTGACCGGAAAGTCGCCGACCTTCATCCGCCCACCCAACGGCGACTACAACCGGCAATCCCTTCAGGTGGCCGCGTCCCTCGGCTACACCACCGTCATCTGGGGCAGCGATTCCCTGGACTGGATGAACCCCGGCGTCGGCGTGATCACCAACCGCGTGCTGACCAAAGCCCACCCGGGCGACATCATCCTCCTCCACGCAAGCGACACCTGCAAACAGACCGACCTGGCCCTCCCCGCCATCATCGCCGGACTGCGCAAAGACGGATACCACCTGGTCACCCTGAACGAACTCCTGCGCCACGCCTCCAATAACCCGTAGCGCCTCTTTTTTGGTTGGGGGCCGCCTGGCGGCGGCTCGTTTCTTTATTCGGCGGAAAACGACGCCAACCCTTTCGCCGCCCCAGGCCAAACCGCCGGCTTCCGGCCGGCGCACCGTTTCGACGAGCCAAGACCAAAAAAGGCCGGCCGGTTCCCTGGCCCGGCCTTTTGGCGCTGCCAGGAGTACGGTCCGCCCCCGGCCACGCCCGCCGCTCGACACCACCGGAGTCCCCGCGGGCTACCCTGGCGTAAATGGCCACTCGCTGCGAGCCTGCTTGCCGCCGACCCAAAATGGCTCTTAGATCCCGCTCTCGGAAGCGTCGCCGCCCGGAAAATAGTTTAAGGGCTTGGATTTTCTCAGCCGCTTCCAGTCGCCAGTCGGTAAATGGTTCTGGTTGACACTCCAATGTAGTGCGCAGCTTGCCCTGTGGAAAATGGTTACTCTTTTTCCATGCCTTTATTTTAGCCTGTTGACGCAGATTATCAAGCTATAATTTGTATTTTTTTAGCTCCGCTCCATCTCTTCGTCGCTCATCTCGAAGTTGGCGTGTACCCGCTGCACGTCGTCGTGCTCCTCCAACAGGTCCAGCAGGCGCAGGAGACGTTCGGCGTCCGTGCCGTCCACCGCTACGGTGGAGCGGGGCAAATAGGTCACCTCGGCGTCCGCCACCTTGACTCCCCCCTGCTCCAGGGCGTCCTTGACCGCCGGCAAAACGTCCACCCCGGTCACCACATCCCAGGATTCCTCGTCCTCCCGCAAGTCTTCCGCTCCGGCCTCGGTGGCCGAAAGCAAAAGGTCGTCCTCGCCGGGAGCGTCTTCTTTCTCCACCTGAATAAGCCCTTTCTGATCGAACATCCAGGCCACGCAGCCGCTCTCCCCCAGGTTTCCACCGTGCTTGGCGAAAAGATGGCGGACCTCCCCGGCGGTCCGGTTGCGGTTGTCGGTCAGCACTTCCACCATGACCGCCACCCCGCCCGGTCCATAACCCTCGTACAACAGTTCCTCGTACTGCTCGCCCTCGCCGGGGCCGCTGCCCCGCTGGATGGCCCGCTGGATGTTGTCCTGCGGCACGTTGGACGCTCTGGCTTTATCGATGGCCGTCTTCAGGCGGAAATTGCCGTCTGGGTTGCCGCCTCCCTGGCGGGCCGCCGCGGTGATCTCGCGGGTCAGCTTGGAGAACACCTTGCCCTTCTGGGCGTCCACGACCGCCTTTTTCCGTTTGATGTTGGCCCACTTGGAATGACCGGACAACCTGCCTCATCCCCCTCTCGACTTAGGGATCTGGTGAAAAAGGCGCAGCTTACTTGCGTTGTTGCCTTCGTCGCTCGTCACTTCCTTGGCGCCTCCGCCGCGTTTGCCGCGGTCCGCTCGGCCGCTGAGCGGTGTCCCCCATCAGGGGAGGGAGGGGCACATATTGCATCTGGACCTTTTTGACCAGATCCCGGCTTGAACGATGCACGAAGACTTTACCACAATTCCCTAGCCTTCAAAAGCCTTATCCCGCAAAAGCCAGGCCCCCAATTTGGCCGGGCTGGTGAAAACCAGTCCGGCGCCGGCCACCGCCAGGTTCTCCCACCGGCGCCGGTCCCAGGCCGCCCCGGCGAAAGCCACCCCCGCGCCCTTGGCCGCCAAGGCGTCGGACCCCATGTCACCGACGTAAACGGTCTCCTCCGCCCCGGCGCCCAACAGGGTCAACGCCCGCCGGATGCCTTCCGGGTCCGGCTTCGGCCTGGCCACGTCGTGGCCGCTGACCACCACCTGGAAGAAGTCCGCCGTTCCCGTCCGCCTCAGAGTTTGGTCCGTGGTCGGCCTCCCTTTCCCGGTGACCACTCCGAGGCGGCAACCCGCCGCGGCCAAATCCCGCAAAAGCTCCTTGATCCCCGGATAGGCCCCCAAAGCCGCCGTCTTGTCACCGTACAAGGCATAATACTCCGCCAAAGCTTTTTCATAAACCATCGGTCCCACCTTGGCCGCGATGATCTCCGTTTCCGGCGGTCCGAATAGGGCGACCACCTCCTCCGGCGACAACTCTTTCCCGGTGTACCGGCGAAAAACATCCTGAAAAGAGGCGATCACCGTCGGAATGCTGTTCACCAGAGTTCCGTCCAGGTCGAAAAGAACCACCCGATAACGCGGCGACCGGATCCTCCCCTTGAAAATCCCTATTCCTCCCGTCGCCGCGACCTATCCACTTCCGGTCCGGTTCGCGGCCCGCTCCCGCTCAGGCGCCCGGCACCCGGCCCCGCGTCCCGCATCGCGCACTCCAAGGCATGCTCCCGCACCCGGGTGATCGTCGGCGCCTCGCCGCAGACCGGACAGCGCGGGTTCCGCCCCCAGGGAACCGTCCGGTACTCCCCCGCCAGGGAGTCCACCGTAAGGATTCGCCCCGCCAGGCTCTTCCCCTGCCCCGCCAGCAGCTTCACGGCCTCCGCCGCCTGCAACGTCCCGACGATCCCCGCGACTGCCCCCAACACCCCCGCCTGCCCGCAGGTGGGCACCGCCCCCGCCGGCGGCGGCTCGGGGAAAACGCACCGGTAGCACGGCCCCACGCCCGGCCTGACCACCATGACCATCCCCCGAAACCGCAGGATGCCCCCCTCCACCAGCGGCACCCCGCTCAGGACGCAGGCGTCGTTCAGCAGGTACCGCGTCGGGAAATTGTCCACCCCGTCCACCACCAGGTCATACGCCCGCACCAAATCCAGCACGTTCTCCGCCCCCAGGCGCGTCCGGTGCGGGACGACCCGGACGTGGTGGTTGAGGGCGGCGAGTTTCCTCGCCGCCGAGGAAACCTTGGGCTCCCCAATTTCCGCCGTCTGGTGCACAATCTGCCGCTGTAAATTGGAGAGATCCACCACATCGTCGTCCACGATGCCGATGGTCCCCACGCCGGCCGCGGCCAGGTAAAGGGCCACCGGCGAACCCAGACCCCCGGCCCCCACCACCAGCACCCGGGCCCGGTCCAGTTTCTCGTCCAGCGTTGCCATCATGAGGCCTTTAACCGGAATTCTTCCTCCCTGCACAGTTAACGCCCTGAACGGCGAGTCTATCCGAGCCAAGTTTTAATAACATCCCCCGAAGGCGGTTTCGACGTCGATTCTCTGGCCCTGGCGGAACAAATTCGAGCAATTGCAAAAACCAGATTCATCCGGCGGCGCGGCACTCTGTATCCCGCAACCATGACCCGCCTGGACACGGCTTTTTCAAGGGAGCAAGGTGAAGCCCTTTCCCAAAGGCAGGCGATAAACGTGAAAATGACCATCCAAAGTGAAGATGTGATCCAGTCTGTTTTCTTCGGCCAGGGCGACCAGGGAAGCGTCGGCCAAGTCCATCGGCAGGTCGCGATATTTCTCCATAAGGATGGGGAGCCTTTCCAGTGTCCGCTGGGTGGCCTCCGCTATCTGGAGGTGCCCTCTTTTCACCATCCGCCAAAGAGGTTCCTGCCCAAACCAACCGGCGGTTGCAGCCAAGAGGTACATGGCTTCGGTAAAAGCGGGCCAAGTGGTTAGCATGGGGGAACGCAAGCTGCCCAAGAGCGCAACGCAACGGTCATGGGCTGGTTCGTCACGATCAATGATGGCCACCAGCGGCCCGGCATCGGTGAGGATCATTGGCCACGGCGGGTTTTGAGTAATTCCTTAAACGCTTTCCCGGTGTCGTCCGCCAGTCCACCACCGGTTGCGATAACACCCAGGCAGTCGGCCAGTTCGGTGGCCAGATTGCGATCCAAAACCTCTTCGCAACGTTGCCGGACCGCCTGCCGAATGAAAGTGGAAACCGGCACGCCTTCCGTCCGGGCCGCCTTTTCCAAGAGTTTCTCCAGGTCGGGACTCAAGCGGAAGCTCTTGGCCATGGGAATCCCCCCGTGTATTACAATCGCGCTTCGAATTTATCACATATTGGGCGCGAAAGCAAGGTGGACGCTGGCCAAAGGCTCATTTCTTCTCGTGTTCTTTCCCCGCAGGAGTGAGGGGACCGGGTGCTCCTGGTGGGAGAACCCGGCCAAGTACGCCATGCCTTTCGCCGCTCTCAGGCCAACCCGCCGGCTTCCAGCCGACGCACCGCTTCGGTGAGCCAAAACCAAAAAAGGTCGGGCGGTTTCCTGGCCGGGATCGTGGCCGTTGCCAGGAGAACGGTCCGCCCCAGGGCGCGCCCGCCGCTCGACACCACCAGTGTACCCAGGGGCTGCCCCTTGGTCACCGGCGCTTCCACCCGGTTCGGCAAGGTGATCTCCAGGCGCAGGCTTCCCACTTCCCCGCGCGGAACCACCAGGTCCACTCTTGCTTGGGCGACCACGCTGACCCGGCTCCCGACCCCTCCGGTGACCGGTAGGGTCCGCAGGAGTTCTCCGGCCCGGACGAGATCTGCCGGCGCGAAATTGGCGAAGCCGTAATCCAAGAGGGCCGCGTCCTCTCCCCAACGGTTGGGACTGTTCAGGACGACGGCAATCAGCCGCTGCCCGTCCCGGCTGGCGGAGGCCACCAGACACGGACCGGCGGCGTTGGTCGTCCCGGTCTTGACCCCGTCGATGCCCGGGTAGTACCAGAGGAGCCGGTTGGTGCTGCGCAGCAACACCCTTTGCCCCCGGGTCAGTTCCGTGGCCACCGCTTCCCGGCTGCCCACGATGCGGGCGAAACGCGGGTCGTGGAAGGCGTACCGACTCAATAGGGCCAAGTCGCGGGCCGAAGAGTAGTGGCCGACGATGGTCAGGCCGTGCGGGTTGACGAACCGGGTGTTGGTGGCCCCCAACCGCGCCGCTTCGCGGTTCATCATGGCGGCGAATTTCCCCTCCGTCCCGGCCACCGTTTCGGCGATGGCCGCCGCCGCGTCGTTCCCCGAGCGGAGCAGCAGTCCTTTCAG
>JAJZBP010000145.1 GCA_021798855.1 Bacillota bacterium | reverse complement strand
CTCCTGGGCCAGCACGATGCCGCCCAGAGCCGGTCCGGCGACGACGGCGGCATCAAGGTGGGCGCATTTTTCTCCCAGAGCGGCGGCGACTTTGGCGGCCAGATCGGGGTATTGGAGCAACAGGGCCATCTGGAAATAACGGGAACTATGGCGCCCCGACGAGAGGCGGAAGTGGCCCTCCCGGACGGCGCCGGTGCGTTGAAAAAGTCCGAAAAGTTCGGTTTGGTCCAAGAATTCAGTACCCCCTTCTGGCCAGTCCCACGATTTCGCTGACGCGCGAAAAACCGTTGTCGGAAAGGTAGCGGGCGATGCCCTCGCGGATTTCCAGGCAAACCCGCGGGTTGACGAAGGTGGCCGTGCCAACGGCCACGGCTCCGGCTCCGGCCAGGAGGAACTCGATGGCGTCGGCGGCGTTGCCGATGCCGCCCATGCCGATCAGGGGGACGTCCACGGCGCCGGCCACCTTCCAAACCTGCAGGAGGGCCACCGGTTTGACCGCCGGGCCGGAAAGGCCACCGCTGACGTTGCCCAGGACGGGGCGACGGCGGGCGACGTCTATGGCCATTCCGGGCAGCGTGTTGATCAGGGAGAGGATGTCGGCTCCGGCGTGGGCGGCGGCGCGGGCCACCAAGGCGACGTCGCTCACGTTCGGGGAGAGCTTGACGATCAGGGGGAGGTCGGTGCGCGGGCGGAGAAAGCCGACCAACCGGGACAGCACCTTCGGATCGGTGCCGAAAGCCAGCCCTCCCCGGTGAACGTTGGGACAGGAAACGTTCAACTCCAAGGCGGCCACGCCGGGTTGCCCGTCCAGGGCTTCGACCAGCCGCGCGAATTCTTCGGCTGTGCCGCCGGCCAGATTGATGATCACGGTGGCCCCTTGATCCCGCAACCAGGGGAGTTTTTCCCGCAGGAAAACCTCCAGGCCGGGGTTTTGCAGGCCGATGGCGTTCAGCAGGCCGGCGGGAGTCTCCGCCAAGCGCGGCGGGGGGTTGCCGGGGGTCGGTTCCAGGGTGACGGCCTTGGTCACCACGGCTCCCAAAGAGGCCAGGGGGACGAAGGGACCGTATTCTTCCCCGAAACCGAAAGTGCCCGAGGCCGGCATAACCGGATTCTTCAGGCTCAGGGAACCCAGTTGGACGGAAAGGTCGGGCATCGTCACCGGCGCCGTCACTGAATTCCTCACCGGATTCGTCATATGCTCACCTCCGTGGCCGGGAAAACCGGGCCGGACGTGCAGACGTTTTCGTAGCCGCCGCCGGGGGTGGCCACCACGCAACCCCTGCAGGCCCCAAGGCCGCAGGCCATGTTCTCTTCCAGGGAGACTTCCACGCGCAAACCGCGGGAGGACCAACCGGCGGCCCGGCGCAGAAACGGTTTGGGGCCGCAGGCGAAGACGGTTGGACCGGGCAAATCCCGGCCTTCCAGGTGGGCGTCCAGCAGGTCGGCGACCGTGCCGTGCCGGCCGGCGCTGCCGTCGTCGGTGGCGGTGCGAACCGCGCCACAGGCTTCTTGAAACGCGGACAAGCCGAAAAGTTCTGCTCCGGTGCGCGCCCCGAGGAGTGCGGTGAGGGGACGGTTCAAGCGCCTGCCCTCTTCGGCCAGGAACAGAAGCGGGGCGATGCCCAGCCCCCCGCCGGCCAGGAGCCATTCCCCGGCGGGCAGCGAAAAACCCCGGCCGAGAGGTCCGAGGAGATTCACCGTTTGGCCGGGGTTGAGGGCGGCAAGCCGCCGGGTGCCGCGGCCGACGACTCGAAAAAAGACGTTTATGGTTCCAGCTTGGCGGTCTACCCGTCCCAGGCTAAACGGCCGGCGTAACAGTGGGTCTCTCTCCCAGTCGCCCGCCAGGTGGACGAACTGGCCTGGGGCGGCCGCCGTCGCGACCTGGGGGGCTTCCAGGACCATTTCCCGGACGGCGGGGGTCAGGCCGGTATGTTGGAGGATGCGGGCAGGGCCAAGATACACGTTTTTGGTCACCTCTTCCGCAGTATAGCGGGAAACGGCCGATGGGACAAGGGCGGGGACGAAACGTGTTACGGGGACGAAACGGACGGGTTTGGGTGAGCGATCGGTCACTCCGACTCACCAAAGAGGGGAGATGTCGAATCCGCGCGGAAGGATTAGTTTTGGATTAAGCCGAAATAATACCAACTCAAGGCGAAAAACGGTCGTTCGTGGGCTACTCGAACGGCGGATGGGGTGAAAGCGATGGCGGAATCGGACAGGGCTCTGGTTGCT
This sequence comes from Bacillota bacterium, assembly GCA_021798855.1. Classification (GTDB taxonomy): domain Bacteria; phylum Bacillota; class Sulfobacillia; order JAJZIM01; family JAJZBP01; genus JAJZBP01. Next base: position 3,434 of record JAJZBP010000145.1, on the reverse strand, counting down.
TTGGCCACGGCCATCGACTTGCGGGATGCTTCCGCTTTCGGCCATTCCGGGCGGGTGGCCGAGTACGCCGTGCGCGTGGGAGAGAAATTGGGCCTTTCGCGGGACAGGTTGCGGATTCTCCACTACGGGGGACTGTTGCACGACGTCGGCAAGTTGGTTACGGACGACCGGGCTCTGCGCAAACGCGGTCCTTTGGACATGGTGGAGCGGGCCAAGGTGATGGAGCATTCCCTGCGCGGCGTCCTTCTGCTGGGCCGGGCCGGCGTTTTTCCGGAAGTCCTGCCGGTGGTGAAATATCACCACGAATGGTACGGCGGCGGCGGATATCCGGAAGGGCTGCGGGGTGAGGCCATACCCCTGGAAGCGGCCATCGTCGGGGTGGCCGACGCTCTGGAGGCCATGACCAACGACCGGCCCTACCGGGTGGCCCTACCGGTGGCGGAGGCCATGGAGCGGTTGCGCTTGGGCAAAGGGCTGCAGTTTCACCCCGAAGCCACCGGCGTCCTGCTGGGTCTCTTGGAGGAGGGAGCGATTCTCCTGCCGGTGGCCGGAAACCCGCCGTTGGAGATCCTGTCCCGCGAGCGGGAGGAGGAAGCGTGGAATCCCCTTTCGCCCACCATGTCCCGGGAACTCGCGGTCATGTACCGGATCTCCCTGGAAGCCGGCAGCATCCTGGATTTGGAGCCTTTTCTCCAGCGGACTTTGGAGATCCTTCGGGGAAATTTGGGACCGGCTTTTTATGCGGTGTACCTGCGGGACGAAGAAACGGGATATTTGGTACGCCGGGCGGCTTTGGGAGTACCAAGCAATATGGCGGAGGGAGAGGTGTTGACGGAGGAACAGGGGATACCCGGTTGGGCGGTTCGGTATGGCAAACCGGTGGTGGCGGGGGATGTGGCCAGGCATCCTCTCTATCGTCACCGGGGTTACGACCAAGCCCGCTCGGAAGCAGCCGTTCCCTTGGTGGCCAAGGGTGAGGCCATCGGCGTTCTGAACATAATTTCGGAGATCACCAACGCTTTCGGGGAAGAGGAGACCATGCTGATGGTGGCGGTGGCCGGGCAACTGGCGGGGGCGGTGACCACCGCCCTGGTCCACGCCCGCATCGCCCAGGTGGCGATCCGGGATGGGCTGACCGGAATTTATAATCATTCCTATTTCTATCAAAGGATGGAAGAGGAGATCTCGCGGACGCAACGCCGGCGTGGGAATCTGAGCCTGGTCATCTTCGACGTGAACGGCCTCAAGTCCCTGAACGACAACTATGGGCATCTGGCGGGTGACGCCGCCCTCAAGGCTTTCGCCCGGGCGGTTTCCTCGGACGTGCGTCTGGGGGATGTCTTTGCCCGCTACGGTGGAGATGAATTTGCCCTGCTCATGCCCGACACGGTCTTGCAGGAAGGTTTGGAAGTGGTGACCAGATTGACGGAAGGGCTGGAGGGGAAGACCTTCCGGGTGGAATCCGGGCCGGAGACGGGGGGCGAAGCCAAGGAGTTTCCCCTGCTTCAGGTGGCCTGGGGGGTGGCCAGTTACCCGGAGGATGGGATGGGTTCGGCAGAGATGGTGGCCGCCGCGGACCTGCGGATGTACAGGAACAAGATCATGCGCAAAACCGGTGAAGGTCGGAAATTGGCCGGAGACGATCGGTTGGCCGAGAAACCCCTTCCGCTCGGGTGGTGACGTGGGGGAAAATCCGGACTGGCTTTGCCCAATCTTTTCCGTGGATTTGGAATCAGTGGGCCGTGTCCTGCCTCCGTCCACGAGCAATTCTTCGGGTGGCGCAGACGCCACCTGTGGCGTCGAGGACCGTCGTCGAAACCCGTGACGCCCGGTTCGCCGCCGGGGGCGGCTCCCGTGCTATAAAGACAATGCACACGGCAAGCGCAAAGAAGGGAACGGCGGAGAATGGCCGAATCATCCATAAGTTCCGACCGGCCGGTGATTGTGCACACCTTTTCCATAGGTAACCTCCAACTGCCTCCGGTGGTGGTTGCTCCCATGGCCGGTTTCAGCGACTGGGCTTTCAGGGCCATGATTCGGGAGACCTTCCGGGGGCTTGTTTTCACCGAGATGGTGAGCGCCTGTGCGCTCAGCCGGGGGCATGCCCGGACGCAAAAGCTGGCAGTCCTGGATCCGAGGGAAGGACCGACGGGAATTCAACTTTTTGGCGGCGATCCGGGCGAGGTGGCCGAGGCGGCCGTCAGGGCCGAGGCGGCGGGAGCCGCGGTTATCGACCTGAACATGGGTTGCCCGGTTCCCAAGGTGCTGAAGGGTGGGGGGGGCGCGGGGTTACTGACCAAGCCGGACACCGCCAGGGCGGTGGTGGTTGCGGCGGTCCGGGCCGTGAGGGTGCCGGTTACTGCCAAACTACGCCTTGGGTTTGCCGCCGAGGGTAGGGAAGCGATGGAATTGGCGCCGATCTTGGAGGGTGCCGGGGTGTCCGCCATAACCCTTCACGCCCGGACCAGGGCGCAGGGGTATGGCGGACGGGCGGATTGGAGGGCCATTCGCGAATTGAGGGAGCGGCTTTCCATCCCGGTGATCGGCAACGGGGATGTCGTCTTGCCCGAGGATGCCGGGCGGATGCTGGAGGAGACGGGTTGCGCCGCGGTGATGGTCGCGCGGGCGGTGTTGGCCGATCCCCGGTTGCCGGCGGCCATCCAGGCTTGGTTGGAGCGGGGGGAACATTTCGGGCCGCCGCTTGACTTTGGGAATCGGGTGGCTCTCCTGCGGCGTCACTTCGCCCTCCTGTGCCGGGAGAAGGGAAGGGAACGGGCCACCCGGGAAATCAAGAAGTTCGCGGTGCATTACCTGAAAGGCGAACCGGGGGCCGCCCACCTGCGGGAGCGTTTGACCAGGGCCGGGTCATGGGAGCAAATGGAGGCGCTTTTGGTTGCGAGTGACGGACGTTAAAAAAATGCTTTCCCTGAAAATTCCGGTAGGGATTTATGGATTTCTTGACGTTGACAACAAGTATAGTTCCTGTGTATAATACGACAGGTAAAAATGGGGGTAACCCTAATAGGGCACTGGTGCTTGGGCATCAGTGTTCTTGTTGACTTGGGGAAGGTCTTGGCCTTGGCTGGGAGAAACCCCTCGTTCTTGCCCGCCGGTTTTGATCCACAAAATTGAAGAGGAAGCCTCCGCTTCACTCTCCACCGACCGCTTGGCGGTCGTACTAAACCCTCTCATGCCCAGTTCGCCGCCGGGGGGCGGCTCCCGTGCTATAACGGAGGGGTTCGCCTTCGTACATGCGCCCGTCGCCTGCGGCGAGGGCAAGGAACAGACCTTCGGCGAACCCTCTCACGCCCAGTTCGCCGCCGGGGGGCGGCTCCCGTGCTATAACGGAGGGGTTCGCCTTCGTACATGCGCCCGTCGCCTGCGGCGAGGGCAAGGAACAGACCTTCGGCGAACCCTCTCACGCCCAGTTCGCC
>JAJZBP010000144.1 GCA_021798855.1 Bacillota bacterium | reverse complement strand
CCAAAAGCATTGGGCGGTTGTTGCGGGAAGGGCAGGAACGAGAAGGGTTGAAGGAGGTCCTGCTGGTGGGTGGAGTGGTTGCCAACCGCCGGGTGCGGCGGGAGGTGGAGGAAGACTTGGGGGAAACACTGCGTCTTTACTGGGCCTCGCCGGACTTGGCTGGAGACAACGCCGTTGGGGTGGCCAGGCTTGGAGTTGCCATTTTCGGCATCCGGTCCCGGTGTGCCGGGTTCGGGACTTGACGGCTTTTCGCGAGTCCGGTGAACCCATTGCCGCCGGGGACGATTCCCATGCCGCCGAGGATTCCCGCGGGCAAGGCAGACGAAGGAGGTTTTCATACGTATAAAATTTTAGCCAAAAGAGTTTTAACTCCGGTGACCAAGCTTTTTTTGGTGTCGGCCCCCGTGGTGGCCGAAAAAGCGGAACCGGGGCAGTTTGTTATGTTGCGCCTGCGTGCGCAGGGGGAGAGAATCCCCCTGACCATTGCCGATTTTGACCGGGAAGCGGGGACCGTAACCATTCTGGTGCAGGAGATCGGCCTTACGTCCCGGCTCTTGGGGGCTCTGGAAGAAGGAGACGAGATCCTGGACCTGGTCGGGCCCCTTGGTCTGCCGGCCGAATTGCCCACCGCGGGGCACGTGGTTTGCGTCGGTGGTGGGTTCGGGGTGGCTCCCATTCTGCCCAAAGCCAAACTCCTGCACCGGCGAGGGGTTGCCGTGACCTCGATCATCGGTGCCCGGACGGCCGATCTGGTGATCTTCGACCGCGAACTGGAGGCGGTATCCAACCGGCTGTTGGTGGCCACCAACGACGGTTCGCGGGGGCGGCGGGGCATCGTCACCGACTGCCTGCGGGATCTGCTGGAGGCGGGAGAACAGATCGACGAGGTGGTGGCCATCGGGCCGATGGTCATGATGCGGGCGGTGGCCGAGGCCACCAGACCCTACGGGATTAAAACCCTGGTCAGCATGAATCCGATCATGGTGGACGGAACGGGGATGTGTGGGGCTTGCCGGATGACGGTCGGCGGCGAGGTGAAGTTCGCCTGTGTCGACGGGCCGATTTTTGACGGCCACCAGGTTGATTTCGAAGAGGCCATCCGGCGCAGCCAGGCCTACCGGGCCGAGGAGGAATTGGCCACCAAGCACGAGGAGGCGAAACAATGCCGGTGAAGCGCGAACGCACCCCCATGCCGGTACAGGATGGGGAACGCAGGGTTGGGAACTTCGGCGAGGTGGCCTTGGGCTATCTGGACGGAGATGTCCGGGCGGAAGCCGTTCGCTGCCTGCAGTGCAAGACTCCCTATTGTGAGGAAGGCTGCCCGGTGGGAGTGCCGATCAAGGAATTCATCAAACATTTGCAACAGGACGACGTCCGGGGGGCCATCGGGGCGATCAAGCGGACCAACTCCCTGCCGGCCGTCTGCGGGAGGGTCTGCCCCCAGGAAGATCAGTGTGAGAAAGTTTGCATCATGGGCAAGAGATTTCAGCCCGTGGCCATCGGCAGGCTGGAGCGTTTTGCCGCCGATTGGGAAAGAGCCCAGGGATTTCCCCAAGCGGCGGCGCCGCCACCAAACGGAAAAAAAGTGGCTGTGGTGGGAGGGGGGCCAGCGGGTCTGACGGCGGCGGGGCAACTGGCCGGCAAGGGTTACGCGGTGACGGTCTTTGAAGCCCTGCATGAACCGGGAGGCGTGCTGTCTTACGGTATTCCGGAATTTCGGCTGCCCAAGACAATCGTGCGCTGGGAGATCCAACAACTGAAAAACCTGGGGGTCGAGATCCGCACGAATGTGGTGGTGGGGAAAAGCCCGACCCTGGACGAACTCAAGGCGGGATACGATGCCGTGTTCCTGGGCACGGGGGCGGGTCTGCCCGTTTTTATGGGCATCCCGGGGGAAAACCTGATCGGGGTCTACTCGGCCAACGAATTCCTGACCAGGATCAACCTGATGGGCGCCGCTTCCTTTCCCGAAGTGGATACCCCGGTGCGGATCGGAACAAGGGTGGCGGTGGTGGGAGCCGGCAACACGGCGATGGATGCGGTGCGGACCGCCCGCCGGGTCGGGGCCAAGGAAGCCCACATCGTCTATCGGCGTTCCGAGGCCGAGATGACGGCCAGGGCCGAGGAATATGAGCACGCCAAGGAAGAGGGCGTGCGGTTCATGTTCCTGACCAACCCCGTGCGCTTCCTGGGTGACGACACGGGAAGGTTGCGGGCCGTGGAATGCCAGCGGATGGCTCTGGGGGAACCGGATCATTCGGGTAGGCGCCGGCCGGTGCCCATCGCCGGTTCGGAATTCGAATTGCCGGTGGATTCGGTGATCATGGCCCTGGGCACCAGTCCCAACCCCCTGTTGCTGAAGGGAACAAAAGGCCTGAGCGCCACGGTGAGGGGCGGGATCAGGACCGACGAAACGGGGGCCACCTCCCTGCCCGGGATTTGGGCCGGGGGGGATGCCGTCAGCGGCGCCGCCACGGTGATCCTGGCTATGGGTGCGGGGAAAAAAGCGGCTGCGGCCATCGACCGACTACTGTCCGGGGAGGAAAGCTAGGGGATGAGAACGACCGTGGCTCCGGTGACGGAGGGACCGGCGCAGGAGACGGGAGGCTGCGCGGGTGTGGCTTCCCCTTCTTTCGAAACGGTGATCGGGTTGGAAGTCCACGTGGAATTGGCCACGGTGTCCAAGATGTTTTGTCGCTGTTCGGCCCGCTTCGGCGGTGAGCCCAACGCGCAGGTTTGTCCGGTTTGCGCCGCTTTGCCCGGGGCTTTGCCGGTGCCGAACCGGAGGGCCGTCGAGTATGCCATCAAAATCGGCTTGGCTTTGCACTGTCGCATAGGGGACAGGACCAGGTTCGACCGTAAGAATTATTTTTACCCGGACCTGCCCAAAGCTTATCAGATCTCCCAATTCGACCGACCCTTGGCGCAGGACGGATATCTCCAGGTCGGGGGGAAAAGGGTCCGCATCCGGCGCGTGCATATGGAGGAGGATGCCGGCAAATTGCTGCACGCCGAAGCCGGTGGGGGATCCATGGTCGACCTCAACCGGGCGGGGGTCCCCCTGGTGGAGATCGTTACCGAACCCGACCTGTCTTCCCCGGAGGAGGCCCGCCTTTTCCTGCAACAACTGCGCACCGTTTTGGCCTATTTGGACGTTTCGGACCTGCGGCTGGAGGAAGGTTCCATGCGTTGCGATGCCAACCTTTCCCTTCGTCCCGCCGGTCACTCCGCGTTGGGCATTCGCAGCGAGGTCAAGAACCTGAATTCTTTCCGGGCGGTCGAGCGGGCTTTGGGTTTCGAAGAAAAACGACAGGAGCGGATTCTGGCCGGTGGTGGTCGGGTGGTGCAGGAAACCCGCCACTGGAACGACCCGGAAGGGAAGACGCTCTCCTTGCGCAGCAAAGAGGAAGCCAACGATTACCGCTATTTCCCCGAGCCCGATCTCCTGCCCCTGGTGGTGCCGCCGGAATGGGTGGAAAAGGTCCGGGCGGAGCTTCCCGAAAGTCCGGACGAACGGTTGGCGCGTTTGCGTGATGAGGACGGACTGTCGGCTTACGCCGCCGAATTCATCGTCGCCGCGCCGGAGATGGCCGGATTTTATGACCGGTGCCGAACCGTTTATCCGCATCCCAAAACCATCGCCAACTGGTTGATGGGCGAGGTTTCACGCCTGCTGAACGCCGGGAGTGGAGCCTTGACGCAAGGCAGTGTGGAACCGGATGGCTTGGCCGAACTGCTGACACTGGTCGATCGCGGGGTGTTGAACGGCGCCACGGCCAAAACGGTGTTGGAGGAGATGTTCCACAGCGGGGAGCGAGCGGCGGCGATTGTGACCCGCAAAGGCTTGGGCCAAATCAGCGATGAGGACAAACTGGAAGCGGCCGTCGGCGAAGTGTTGTCGGCCAACCCCAGGGCGGTGGCCGACTACCGGGGGGGGAAAACCGGCGCACTGGGCTTCCTGGTTGGGCAGGTGATGAAGCTGACCAAGGGCCGGGGCAATCCCGAAACGGTGAACCGCCTCTTGAGGGGGAAACTGGAGGGAGGGGACTGATCCGGGTCCGGACCTGGGTCCGGGCGGAAATGGGCATTAAGCGGCGCGAAAGAAGGTTTTCCCTTTGCGATTCACCAAAATGCACGGTATCGGCAACGATTACATATATCTGGACGGCTTCCGCGAACGGTTGGACGAGACCGAGTTGCCGGAAATGGCCAGGATCTTGAGTGATCGGCACCGGGGAGTTGGTGGAGACGGGATCATCGCCATCCTGCCCTCCCGGCGGGCGGACGTGCGGATGCGGATGTTCAACCAGGACGGCAGCGAGGGTGAAATGTGCGGCAACGGGGTCAGATGCCTGGCCAAGTACGCTTATACTCGCGGCTTGGTCAAATCCGCAGATATCCTGGTGGAAACCAGGGCCGGCTTGGTGGGGACGAGATTGAAACTGGATGGGGACAGGGTGGAGACGGTCCGGGTGGACATGGGGGAACCCCGCTTGGCGCGGGGGACCATCCCCATGCTGGGGGGGGACGGTGCGGAACGGGTGGTGGACCAGGAAATCTGGGCCGGGGGACGACCTTACCGGATCACCGCGGTGTCCATGGGCAACCCCCATTGCGTGATCTTCGTCCCCACGCTGGAAGAGGTCGATCTGGGCCGGGAGGGACCGGTTTTGGAGAGACACGCCATCTTCCCCAAACGAGCCAACATCGAATTTGTGGAAATCAAAAGCCGCGCGGAGTTGGCCATCCTGGTTTGGGAGAGGGGTTCGGGGGCCACCTTGGCCTGCGGGACCGGAGCCTGCGCGGCCCTGGTGGCGGCGGCCCTGACCGGCCGCAGTGAGCGTAAAGTTTCAACCCTGCTGCCGGGTGGTGTGCTGGAGGTGGAATGGGGAGACGACGGCCGGATTTACCTGACCGGACCAGCCGAAGAAGTTTTCACCGGGGAATACGCTCCCCACTGAAGGGCCGATGATGGGCCCTTGCCGTTTCCGTTTCCGTCCGCCGGCGGGCGGCGACGCGGGTTGCCGGCCTTATGCCGGTGGTGGGGGGAGCGCCAAATCGGGAAGAACGGAAGAGAGGACATACCATGCGAGCAAGTTCCCGAATAGCCGGAGTGCCGCCGTACCTTTTCGCTGAAATCGACCGAAAAAAAGCCGAGGCCGTCGCCCGAGGGGTGGATGTGATCAGCCTGGGGATCGGGGATCCGGACCGGCCGACGCCGGATTGGGTGGTGGAGCGTCTGCGCCGCGAGGCGTTGAATTCCGCCAACCACCGCTATCCGGACTATTGCGGGCTCCCTTCCTTCCGGCGGGCCGTTGCCGACCATTACCGCCGGCGCTGCGGGGTGGAACTCGATCCGGTCACCGAGGTGATGACGGTCATCGGTTCCAAGGAAGGCTTGGCCCACCTGGTGTGGGCGCTGGTCGGACCGGGTGATGTGGCCCTGGTTCCGGACCCGGCCTACCCGGTCTATGCCACCCAGGTTGGACTGGCCGGCGGGGAAGTGTTCCACCTGCCTCTGCGGGCCGAGAAAGGTTTCCTGCCCGACCTGGAGGCCGTTCCCGCGGAGGTGGCCCGGCGGGCCAAGGTTATCTTTCTCAATTACCCCAACAACCCCACGGGTGGGGTGGCCGACCAGGCTTTCTTCCGGCGGGCGGTGGACTTCGCCGCAACCCACGGCTTGGT
>JAJZBP010000143.1 GCA_021798855.1 Bacillota bacterium | reverse complement strand
GGACTCCAGCATCACGGCGGGTACTTTTGGCCAGCGGTTGGCTTGAGGGTTAGGCCCGCCGGCGGAGAGCGAACAATAAGCGAAAAACCTTGATGTCTAGAAATGTCTAGGTTTTTCGGAGCGGAAATTGGATCAATAGCGGAAGGATTCCTTAAAAGCTGGAACTTGGAGGCCAAAACGACCCACCGGGTCTTGGATCGCCTGCCGGACGAAAAGTGGGACAGGGCGCCCCATACCCGGTCAATGCCCCTGGGCAAATTGTCCCGCCACATGGTGGAGGTGGAAGCTTGGGTGGCCGAAGCCAGGGAAAGGGAGAGTTTCAGCCCCAGAGTGGAGCCGCCCATCGGGGGGCGGGATGATTTGTTCGCTTCCAAGGGGTTCACGCCGCGGCGGTGAACACCATCGAACGGTTTTCCAATGAGAAGATGCATCAAGTGGTTCCCCTGGTGGTCAATGGGAGGGAGATTCTGCGCGGTCCAGCCAGCCATTTTCTGGATACGGCGATGAAGTCCCATTGGATTCACCACCGGGGCCGGCTGGCCGTTTACTGCGTCTCTTGGACGTGCCGGTATCCTCCGTCTATGGGCCGTCGGCGGATGAGCGATAGGGTCGCAAGTCTGGAAGGAACACCCTTGGGTGGTGGCCTATTTGGTGGGTCGCACGGCGCCCGTCGGCGTGCGCATGGGTCACGCCGGAGCGATCATCGAGCGGGGCCAGGGAACCTTCGCCGGCAAGGCGGCCGCCCTGCGGGCCGCCGGGGCGCTGCTGGCCGAGACGCCGTGGGAAGTGGCGACCCTGGCGCAAAGGATTCTGGAACGCGCACACCGTTAAGCTTTTTGGCCCAGGGACAGCGCCCCGAGGATGGCCCCCACGGCTTCCCCCCGGTGGTAGAGGGCGACCGCCACGTCGATCACCAGTTCCCCGGTGACCCGGCGGTAACTCTGGTAGATGTAGGGGTGGGTGTCCTCCGGCCATTGCCGTTCCCGCGCCTCCCGGCGGGCGATGCGGTCCGCGCCGGGATCACGCAAGCCGGCCCGCGCGGAGCGCAACACGATCTCCCCCTCCACCAACAAGAACATGAGGTTCTTGGCGTCAACCGCCGGGTCGCCGACCAGGTCGCGCCGGAAGGCCGCGGTTTCGGCCAGCACCAGGACGTTGAGGTCGGCCACCGCCACTCGCAGGACCGGGATACCCTCGGCACGCATGGCCGTCTCCGCTTGGTCCATCAGGGAGTTGAGCGACCGGCTGAGTTCCGGGGGCCACTGGCCCAAGTATCTGGGTGGGACGAAATCGATGACCGGACCGGAGGCGAAAACCATCCGGACCTCCTGGGGGTTGGCGGGGCGGTAGACATACTCCCAAGTTTCCGGCAGGTGGCGTTCCAATTCCGCCTGCACCGCCGGAACAAAGGATCGCAGCACCCGCAGGGTTTTCCGGAGGGGGTTGGCCTGGGCGTCCTTTTCTTCTGTTGCGCCAATCAGGGCTTCCACCCCAAAATTGACCACCTGGGACGATTCCCGGACGTAGTCGACGATTCTTTGCACCTGGCGCATCACCGGGATCAGTTCCCGGGTGCTGGTGGCCTGGTCGGCGGCGAGGGCGTGGACGGTCTTGACGTTGTGCTGCACTTCGCTGATGGTGGCGGCGATCTCCTCGGTGCCGGCGGCCGTGCCGACGGATTGGTTGGCCACCGTGGTCACGGCGCCCTGCACCGCGTCCACCGCGGTTTCCAGGGACAGGGTCTTCCCCTCCATGTCCCCCATGGCCGTGGCCAACTCCCCCAGGGTGGCGTGGATGGGTTGCAGGTCGCGCAGCGCCGCCTGCCCCTCGTCGGCCCCCCGCTCGGCCACGTGTCCCAACTCGGCCACCGATTTGGCCACCGTCAAGAGGGCGTCGCGGACGTTGGTCACGCCGTCCCGCAGTTCCCTGGCGGCCGATGCGGTCTGTCCGGCCAGTTCCCGCACGGCGCCGGCCACCACCGCGAATCCCCGCCCGGAATCGCCCGCCCGTGCGGCCTCGATGGCCGCGTTGAGGGCCAGGAGGTTGGTCTGGTCGGTGATCTCTCCGATCTGGTCGAAAAGCTCGCTCATTCCGGCAAAACGGTCTTCCAAAGTTCTGAGGCTGGTGGTCGTATCCGCAACGGTGGTCGCCACCTGGGGCCAGAGGGAGAGGGAACCGGCCAGATTCTCGGTTTTTTGCAAGATGGTGTTGCGGGCGGCGTCCGCCGTTGCGCGCAATAACCGCAGGGTATGCTGATTCACGGTCAGCCCGTCGCGCAGGGTTTCGGCCGCTTGGGTCAGATCCACCGCCGCCTCCGCTTCCCGCTGGGCCGCGCCGGCGATGTCGCCGCTCGCCTGCGTCAGGGCGTCCATGTTGGCGGCCACCTGCAGGAGGTTGTCCTCCTGGGCGCGGCTTTGCCCGTTGACCGTTGCCGCCACCTCGTTCACCCGTTTGACGATGGGGGCGAATTCATCCACCGCCCGGATGGTGTTGTCGCTGCAGGCGCCCAAAGACCGCTCGGCGAAGTGGGTTGCCGGCGCGGCCGGCGGTTGTTCCGTCCCCGGGCGCACCTCAGGGTGTTCCGTCGGCCGGAGCAAAAAGAAGAAAAGACCCAAGAAAGCCATGGTTGCCAGGGCCAGCATGATCTCGGCCGGCCACGTGTCCCGGGGCGTCGCCGGAACGAACCGCCACACGCGCAGCAAGGCGGACGCAACCGCGACCGCCGCCACCGCGGCGGCGCCCAAAGCCCCGATCCGAGCCCATCGCCGCCCGGATCCGGGTGCGCCGGACGGCGGGGAAGACGAGGATAATCTCAAGAAAGCCCACACTCCTTCTTCCGAGGTGGTGAATGGCCCGATCAAACCTTGGGTGGATTCGCCAATCCGCTGCCTTTTTCCTGCGCCGCCGGGACTTCCGGGCGGCGGGCTCGGAGAACCGGCTACTCAGCCCGCCGTATTTATGGAAACTTCGGCGGACAGGCCGGGAAGGAGCCGACAACCGGCGGGGAGGGCGAGGGGCATGATTTTGACCGACACCGTCTGGGCCACCTTGGAAAAGGTGACGGTGGCGTTGTCGAGCGACAGACCGTCGAGAAATGAGGCCGTGGCCGGGACCAGGCTGACCGTCAGGCCGGGGAAGCTTTGCCCGCACTCATCCAGGTGGATGGTGACCCGCTGTCCCGGTTTGATCCGGGACACCTGCTCCTCGGGGACGTTGGCTTGAAACCACAACCGCCTGGGATTGACCAGGGTGACGGCCGCCGATCTCCTCAGTTGCCCGAAGCCTCGGCGACGTTGTTGAGGCAGGGTTCGTCTGCGCGCGCCACCGGCAACCACCCTGACGCCCAGTTCGCCGAAGGCGGTTCCCGCGCTATCAATGGTATAGAAAAACGGCCGCAAGTCAAGGCGCATGGCAGGAAAGCGGGCGCCGCCACGCGAACTTCCGATAAAAAGGAAGGGTTCGGCTACGTACATACGCCCGTCGCCGTTGGCGAGGGCAAGGAACGGACCTCCGCCGAACCCTTGGACGCCCAGTTCGCCACCGGGGGTGGCTCCCGTGCTATAAAGGAAGGGTTCGGCTACGTACATACGCCCGTCGCCGTTGGCGAGGGCAAGGAACGGACCTCCGCCGAACCCTTGGACGGCCCAGTTCGCCACCGGGGGTGGCTCGCGTGCTATAAAGGAAGGGTTCGCCTTCGGCGAGGGCCGTCGCCGGAGCGAAGGCGGGCCGGAAAGTGAATATATTCCCAAGAGGCCGGAGGAAGGGAGCCGGATGGATGCCGAAGAAGTACCGAGCCGGTCCGCAGGGGATCGGCCGGAAGCGGCCGGCGGCGAGCGGCGCGGCGGTTGGGCACCGGGGCGAAGCCTGGTATCGGGCCTTGTTGGAACAGTCGGCGGATGGGATCTGCGTTTTCGACGCCGACAGCCGGCGGATTTTGGAGGCCAACCGGCGACTCCGCCAATGGCTCGGTTACAACCTGGAGGACATCCGCGGGTTGACCATTGAGGAACTCCTGGCTTTCGACCCGCCCGGCACCGTCGGGGGGCGGATCCGGCAGATCATTGAGGAGGGGTCCAGTTGTGCCCAACCGCGGGTCTACCGGTGCGCGGACGGGACGCCATTGGAGTTGGAGGCCAGGTCTTCCCTGGTTTCCTGCCGGGGCGGGTCGGCCATCCTGGTGAACCTGCGGGACGTGCGGGAAGTCCGGCGTTCCTTTTTGGACCACTACCAGTCGCCCAACGGGTTGGCCAAGCGCCAGCGGTTCCTCGAACGTCTGCGCCAGACCATGAAACAGGCCGAGCACCGGGGGGATCTGGTGGCGGTGCTGTTTTTGAACCTGAACCGGTTTAAGATGGTCAACGACGCGCTGGGGCACCGGTTGGGCGACGCTCTGCTCGCGGCCGCCGCCGGGCGGATCGCGGGGGCGGTGCGGGAAAACGACGTGGTCTGCCGTCTGGTGGCTGACGAGTTTGCGGTCGCCTGTGCCACTCCCGCCGCCGGAGCCACCGCCCAGCGGATTCTAAACGCCCTGGAGTCATCCTTCCAGATCGAGGAACACCGACTTTCCATCTCCGCGAGCATGGGCATCAGCCTTTACCCCATCGACGGCGACGACCCGGAAACGCTCCTCGGGTACGCCGAGATGGCCATGCACCACGTCAAGGAGGAGAGGCGAAACGGCTACCAATTTTTCACCGGCAACCTCAACGCGGCGGCACTGGAGCGGGTGCGCTTGGGCAACGCCCTGCGCCAGGCCCTGGAGCGGCGGGAATTCGTCCTTCACTACCAGCCGCAGATGGAACTGGCGAGCGGGCGCCTGGTGGGAATGGAGGCGCTGGTGCGCTGGGAGCATCCGGAACTGGGCCTGATTTCGCCGGGACGCTTCATTCACCTGGCGGAGGAGAGCGACCTGATCCTGCCCTTGGGGGAATGGGTGTTGCGTCAGGCCTGCGCCCAGGCGGAGATTTGGCGAAGGGATGGCCTGCCGGCGGTGCGGTTGGCCGTCAACCTGTCGGCCCGGCAATTCCGCGATCCCAGGTTGGGGGAGAAGGTTACCCGCATCCTGGAGGAAACCGGACTGGGGCCGGACCGCCTGGAACTGGAACTGACGGAGAGCGTGCTGGCGCGGGACGAGGCGGAGGTGTCCCGCACCCTGGGCCGGTTGCGCGAAGTCGGCATCCGCATCGCCGTGGATGATTTCGGGACGGGCTACTCCTCCCTGAACTACCTGAAGCGATTCCCGCTGGACCGGCTGAAGATTGACCAATCTTTCATCAAGGATCTGGCCAACGACGCCGACGCCGGCACCATCACCGAAGCGGTGATCGGCCTGGCCCACACCCTCAGGCTGAAAACCGTGGCCGAGGGAGTGGAAACGACGCAGCAACTGGAATTCCTACGCGCCTTGGGTTGCGACGAGATCCAGGGCTTTTTGTTCAGTCGGCCGCTGCCGGTGGAGGGGGCGGCCGAATTCCTGCTCGGAAAACGGGCATGAAAAAGATCCCCCATCCCTTTCCTTGCCTGATCAGCAAGGACGTTGCCCCCCGGACCATCACCCTGCTCCTGGGCATCCTGGCGCTGACGGCCCTGGGTGAGGCCGCGGCGACCATTGTCCGCTGGGTCCTGGGGTGAGTAGCAGCAGGTGAAATGCCAAATAAGTTAGGTATAAATATTTAATACTTGCAACCATTGGTTGCTTGGATTATAATAAAAATGTCATGGAAAGAATATTTCCCCTCAATGAGGCGGCCAGGCTGCTTGGTGTGTCCACCAGCACCATTAGGTTTTG
>JAJZBP010000142.1 GCA_021798855.1 Bacillota bacterium | reverse complement strand
AGACGGACGTCGTGTTGGTGGTGGGCGGCAAAAACAGCGCCAATACCGGGCACCTGGCCGACATCGGACGGGATGCGGGACGCTCCGTTCATCTAATCGAACGGGGACGGGAAATAGAAATTGGTTGGTTTTCCGAAAAGGACAAAGTCGGAATAACTGCCGGTGCTTCCACCCCCGCCTGGATCATCAAGGAGGTATGCATGAAGATGGAAGAGATCAAAGAGCAATTGGAGCAAAGCGGCGAGGGAGCGGAAGCGGCGGCTGAGCCCCCGGCGGGCGGGGAAGGGGCTCCCGCGGACATTGCGGATCCGGCCGGCGAAGCGAACGGAACCGAGGGCGAGGCGCCGGTGGCGGCGGAGGGTACCGGTGAAGACGCCGCGCCGGGGGCGGACGAGGCGGAGTTGATGGAGGAAAGCGTCAATTACATCGACACCTTCATCTCTTTCCGGCCGGGGCAGGTGGTTGCAGGCAAGGTCATTCAGGTGGGACCTGAGGGTGTGCTGGTGGATGTTGGTTATAAATCGGAGGGAATCATCCCTCTGAGGGAACTGTCCCACCGTTTTGTGGAGAACCCGGAAGATGTGGTTCGCGCCGGGGATGAGATCAACGTGCGCATACTTTCGATCAATCCCGAGGAGGGAACCCTCCGGCTTTCGCGGCGCCAGGTATTGGAGGGGGAGGCGTGGGAGCGGTTGCAAAAAAGCCGGGCAGCGGGCGAAATCTTGGAAGTGACCATCCTGGAAGCGGTCAAAGGCGGCCTGGTCGCCGACGTGGGCCTGCGGGCCTTTATTCCAGCCTCCCACGTTGACGTGGGTTTCGCCAACCATCTGGAGGAATACGTCGGCAAACCGCTCCGGGTGAAGGTGCTGGAATTGGAACGAAACAAGCGCCGGGCCATTCTTTCGCGCAAGGTGGTGCTGGAGGAGGAACGCAACGCGGCCCGGGAAAGGATCATGGGTGAGGTGGAGGAGGGGGCTGTCCTCCGCGGGCGGGTGAAGAGCCTGACTTCTTTCGGAGCGTTCATCGACCTGGGGGGGTTGGATGGTCTTTTACACATCTCCGAGATGTCCTGGGGCCGGGTGATGCACCCGTCGGAGGTGCTCCAGCCCGGGCAGGAAATCGAAGTGATCATCTTGCGTCTGGATCGGGACAAGGACAAGATTTCCCTGGGGATGAAACAGATCTTGCCGAATCCCTGGGAGAAAATTTCGGCCAAATATCCGGAGGGGGCCATCGTCCGGGGGAAAGTGGCCAGGCTGGTATCCTTCGGGGCTTTCGTCGAACTTGAACCGGGGGTAGATGGGCTTGTGCATATTTCTCACCTGTCCCGGCATCGGGTGCAAAAGCCGGAAGAGGTGGTTCAACCGGGGGATACGGTTTACGTCCAGGTGATCAAGGTGGATGCCGAGGGGCGTCGCATCAACCTGAGTATGCGCGGGATTGAGCAACCGGCGAAGGGCGCGGCTAAAAACAAACGGGAAGCGGAGAGCGAGGCGGCAGCGGACGTCCCGGCGGAAACCGGGTGGGAGTCGCCGGACGAAACCACAGGCGAGGGCGAGACGGCGGACGTTCCCAGCGCCGCGGGGTATTTTTCGAACGATGAAGGCTCGGTCGAGGCCAAGTGAAAAGATATTGTCCAATTCGACCCTCCCGTTTTTTGACGGGAGGGTTTTTTATATCCCGCGTCTTTTTGGGGAAACTAGGAACGGTTCGGGGGGAAGCCTCCGCCGGAAAGGGGAGTCGGTTTTGGCCAAGGTTGCCATGCCTGCGTTGCCGCTGATCATCGGCTTGCTCTTCGGATTTGTGACCAGATTTGTGACTCTGAGGATCGATTATCGCCAATATCCGGGGTATCCGGCCGGATACACCTCCCACCTGACCTTCGGCTTTATCGCGGCTTTCATCGGGGCGTTGGTGGTTCCCGCTTTCATTGCCAAGGAATATACGGCGGTGTCGTTCCTGGCCCTGGCCGCGCAACAGTTCAGCCAAATCAGAATGGTTGAGCGCAAGAGCCTGGAAAGCATTGAGCAGTACACCCTGGTCAAAAGAGGGCCCGAATACATCGAAGGAATCGCCCGGACCTTTGAACAGCGCAACTACCTGACCATGCTGGTGGGCATGATCAGCAGCGCCGCCGCCTCCTGGATGTGGTGGGCCGGGATCGTGGTGGGACTGGCGGGCATCGGCGTTTCCCTGCTGGCGAAAAGCGGCGAGACCATCGGCGACCTGATGTGGGTGCGTCCGGGCAAACTGTGGTTTGAGCGGACCCTGCTTTACGTCGACGACGTGATGATGATGGAGGTCGGAATGCCCCACCCGCGGGAACGTTACCTGCGGGACGGGATGGGCGTGGTCCTGGAGCCCAAGAATCCGCTGGGCCAGGCGGTTCTCTGGGATCTGTCCCAGCGCGAGGCCATGGTCTACGACGCCGTTCAAATGGTCGGGGTGCAAAAGGACGTCGGTTATCCCGAACAGACGCCCCTTTGCCGGATGGAAATGCCGGGGGCATCGGGCCGGGCGGCCTTGTCGATCATCCCGGTGGAAAAGGACATGAAGGCTCTGATCGAGGCCGTGCAGGGTACGCCGGTCCTGGAAAGCACCAAGGCCAATCCGCTGGTCAGCAAGTACATCAAGCAATTGAAGAAGAAGGGTCGGAAAGGTGCGGTGGATGATGAAGGGAAGCGGTAATCTTCCCATAATGTTCGCCTTGGTTACCTTGAAAAAGCCAGCGGAGGTGAACGGGGGAATGGCGCCGATCTTTTATGCCAAGGACGAAAAGGAGCGGGAGAAGATCGCTACGTACATCACCCGCATCACCAACGCCACGGTGCACGACATGGAGGAGGGGACTTACATCCTCACTCTGAACGCCTGATGCAGGAAAAACCCCGGCTCGACCGGGGTTTTTCCTGGGCAGGCGAGCCTGGGCGAGCAGGTCAGCCGGGCAAGCGGGGCGAAATACACCACATGAGCTACATGAAACCGAGGGGAGCCGTCATCGCCGGAGTGGAACCGGGGAGTCCCGCCGACCGGGCTGGGATGAGACCCGGGGAGATCCTGCGCGAGATCGACAATGAGCCGGTACTGGATCTGATCGATTACCTGTATCTTTCCGCCGCCGAGCAGACCGTTTGGTCCGTGGAAGACGCAGGCAAAATCCGGCGCCTGCGTTTGGTGAAAGGATATGACCAAAACCCGGGTCTCGAGTTCGACGGGGCGGTCTTCGACCGGGTGAAAACGTGCCGCAACCGCTGTCTTTTCTGCTTTCTCAAAGGTATGCCGCCGGGGCTTCGGCCCAATCTTTACCTCCGGGACGACGATTACCGGCTTTCCTTTCTCCACGGAAATTTTATCACCCTGACAAACATGGAAGAGGCGGACCTGGATCGGATCGTCCGCTGGAAGTTGTCGCCGCTTTACGTCTCCGTCCAGAGCACGGATCCCGATTTGCGCCGGCGTCTTTTGGGAACCCGCGGGCCCGCAGACATCCTGGTTCCTTTGGATCGTCTGCTGGCCGTGGGAATCCAGGTTCATGCCCAGGTGGTGTTATGTCCGGACCTGAACGACGGGGAACACCTGGAAAGAACCGTGGAAGACCTGAGCCGGCGACAACCGGGGGTGGCTTCCCTGGCGGTGGTGCCGGCCGGCTTCACTCGGCACCATCCGGCGCCGCTGCGCCCTTTCACCAAGGACGAGGCCCGGCGGCTGCTGACCTGGGCCGGGGAACGGCAAAAAGGCTTCCGGCGGGCCGGCGGCGTGCGGTTTTTGTACCCGGCTGATGAATTTTACCTTTTGGCCGGCAGGCCCCTGCCCGGACCTCGCTCCTACGACGATTTTCCACAACTGGAGAACGGGGTGGGCCTGGGAACCCACTTCGCGGCGGCCTTCCGGCGGCGCCTGCGGCACCAGGCGGGTGTCGCCGCCGGGGTGCAGCGACGGGTTGCGGTGCTCACCGGCCGGAGCGGCCGGTGGGTGCTGGAGCCCCTGGTGGAGGAACTGCAAAAGCGGGAGCCCCGGTTGGCGGTCAGGGTGTTGCCGGTGGCCAACCGGTTTTTCGGCGAACGGGTTACCGTGAGCGGTCTCTTGGTGCGGAGCGACCTGGCGGAAGCCATCGGGTCATTGCCGGACGATGAGGAGATCCTCTTGCCGGCATCAACCCTGAGGGACGATGCCTTCCTGGATGGGATGACCCTGCGACAACTGGGGGCGGGACGCTCCGGCACGGTGAGGGCCGTTCCGCCGAACGGCGAAGCCCTCTACGACGCGCTGGTGGCCGGGTGGCCCGACGGAGGGACATGCTTCCCCCGGTGAACGCAAAATGCTATGCTTTAAGTTGCTGGAGCGGACCGGCCGAACATATTGCGCAGAAGGATGTTATGCATGTTGAAAGTGGTGGCGTTGATTGGACGGCCCAACGTGGGGAAATCGGCCCTCTTCAACCGTCTGGTGGGGAGGCGGAAGGCCGTGGTGGAGGATCTGCCTGGAGTCACCCGTGACCGTCTTTACGGAGAGGTTGAGTGGAGCGGCCGGAAGTTCCTGCTGGTGGACACCGGTGGATTGGGCAGCGAGACCACGGACATTTACACGGCGGTGCGGCGGCAGGTGGAGGCGGCCGTGACCGAGGCCGACCTGCTCCTCTTCATGGTGGATGGGCGGGCTGGAATCACTCCGCGGGACCGGGAGATCGCCGACCAATTGCGGCGCTCGGGCAAGGAGATCATTTTGGTGGCCAACAAGGCCGAGGGCGCCGCGCAACTGCTGCACGAAGGTTACCTGCTGGGGATGGGGGAACCCATGCCGGTTTCGGCGGAACGGGGCACGGGGACCGGAGATCTGCTTGATGCGGTTTTGCATCGGTTGGTGGGGGCAACCGAGGAGGAAGAGGAACCCGAACGGATCAGGGTGGCCCTCTTGGGCCGTCCGAATGTGGGAAAATCCTCCTTGGTCAACGCTATTTTGGGTCAGGAAAGGGTTATCGTGGCCACCGAACCGGGAACGACCAGGGATGCGGTGGACATCTCCCTGGAGGAGGGAGGGCGAACCTTTCTGTTGGTGGACACGGCGGGGGTGCGGCGGCCTTCCCGGATCGACCTGCGGGTGGAACGTTTCAGTGTGGCGCGGACTTTTTCCGCCATCGACCGGGCGCAGGTGGCCCTGCTGGTCATCGACGCGGCGGAGGGGGTGACCGAGCAGGATCTGCGCTTGGCGGGGTATGTGGAAAACGGCAAAAGAGCCTGTCTGCTGGTGG
Source organism: Bacillota bacterium (assembly GCA_021798855.1). Lineage (GTDB taxonomy): Bacteria > Bacillota > Sulfobacillia > JAJZIM01 > JAJZBP01 > JAJZBP01. Next base: position 557 of record JAJZBP010000142.1, on the reverse strand, counting down.
TCAACAAATGGGACCTGGTGGGCGGGGAGGATGGACAGGAGACCACCAAAGCCATCAGGGAAAGATTTTATTTTCTGCCGTTTTTCCAGATGCTGACCGTTTCGGCGGTGACCGGATTGCGGGTGAGCCGGATCCTGGAAGGGGCGGCGGCCGTTTACGACCTGTGCCACCGGCGGCTGCCGATAGAGGATCTGCAGCGGAGCATCGAAAGCGCCTGCCGGCGTCGTCCGCCGGCGGCCGACGGTCGCCGGAGGCTGCGGATTGTATCGGCCCGGCAGGTGGAAGGGGACAGGCTTAAAATAATTCTGCAGGTGAACGATCCTGGGCTGGCGCCACCCCAGTACCGTCGCTACTTGGAGAACCGCCTGCGGGAAGATTTCCGTTTGAAGGGACTGCCTTTGGATTTGGTGTTTCGGAAGTGAACCGCATAAACAAGGTTGCCGTTCTCGGGGCCGGAGGTTGGGGAACGGCCTTGGCGATCCTGCTTGGGGGCAAGGGACTGAAGGTGAGCCTTTGGGCCAGGCGGGCGGAGTTTGCCGCCGAGTTGGAGAAAAGAT
>JAJZBP010000141.1 GCA_021798855.1 Bacillota bacterium | reverse complement strand
TTCCGATCTGGTGATCACGGCCTGGGTCACTTTGTCCCCCAGATACTTCTCCGCGTCTTCCTTGAGCTTGCGCAGGATCATCCCCGAAATTTCTTCGGGACTGAGATCCTTGCCCGCCGCCGGCAATTCAACGGCCACCCCCCCCGTAACGGTGGCCTTGGTCTTGTAGGGAAGCCTGCGCCTCTCCTCCTCCACCTCTTCAAACCGCCGTCCCATGAACCTCTTCACCGAAGAAACGGTGTTCTGGGGGTTCAGCACCGCTTGGCGGCGGGCCAATTGACCCACCAACCGTTCCCCCCCCTTGCGGAAAGCCACCACCGAGGGCGTCAAACGACTTCCCTCGCTGCTGATGATCACCGTCGGCTTGCCGCCATCCAGCACAGCGATGACCGAATTGGTGGTCCCCAGATCAATACCAACGACCTTGCCCATAACCCGACCTCCTAAAAACTATTTTTTGGGTTTATCGTGTCTGCCGGGGAGGACGGTTCCGTCTTCCTCCAGGGTCAGGATGACTTTGATCCCCCGGATGTTGATCCGTTCTTCCTTCAGCAAAAAGCAAACCCGCTTGAGTTGCACCACCTGGTTTTCCGAGTAAAAGCGAATATTGCTTCCCGCCCGGTCAGGGCAGACCAGACCCTCCCGATCCAGGAGACGCAGGGTGTGGGTTCCAACTCCAAGGAGCCGCGCCACCACCCCAATGGCGTAAACCGGTTCGTCGGGACCGTGCAGTTTCATCCTCAATCACCCGCAATTTCCTTTGCTCTCGCAGTATAAATGATCTAACTCGCCGTGTCAAGCTGCTTGATTCCTCCGAGCCAAAAAAAGGCACGCCTGGACCACGTCCCCCGTTCTTAAAGTTTGCCGACCGCCCCATTTTCATGCAGACCCGTCGCCACACCGAATGACCCCGCAAAACGCACCGAAACGGAAGGCCATGCATTCGTTTCGCGACGGGGTCAAGCTTCTCCTCCCTGGTTGGTCAACGAAAGACCGGCCCGTTCCCGCTCGGCGGCGCAACCAAAAGCGCGGACGACGGCTCCGGTGGGGCAGACCTCCACGCAGGCACCGCAAAGCCGGCACCGGGCGTCGTCGATCGCCGCCAGAAAGCCCGTCATTCCGACCGCCCCCACGGGGCAGACCTTTTCGCAACGGCGGCAACCGGTGCAACCGGCGCTGCAAACGGCCCGCACCCCGGCTCCGGTCGCGGGAGACAAACAGCGAACCTGAACCGTTTTGTCCGCCGGGTGCATGGCGATCAGGTTCCTGGGACAGACCCGGGCGCAGATCCCGCAACCCGTACAGGCGGCGGCTTGGAGGACGGGCAGACCATCCCCGCCGCCGCGCAAGGCCCCGGTGGGACAAGCTTCCCAACACGTTCCCAAGCGCAGGCAGCCATGAACACAAGCCGTCCCTCCCCCCCCGGTTCCAACCGCCGCTCGGCAGTCGCCGATCCCTCGATAAATGCCCCGGGCCGGCGACGCCACCCGGCCACCCCGGCAACGGACCACCGGCAACAGGGGCGCAGCCGCCTCTCCCGCCGGGGCGATGCCCAACATCACCGCCAGTTTGCCGGCCAATTCCTCTCCTCCCACGGGGCACGCGCGCGGTCCCGCTTCCCCCCGCGCCAGGACCGCCGCCAATGCGTCGCAACCGGCGGTGCCACAGGCGCCACAGTTGACCCCCGGAAGGAGCGCCCGGAACCGGTCCACTTTCCCTTCCTTACGGACCGGAAAACGCCGGTTCACCAGTTCCAACCCGGCTCCCAGGAGCAACCCGAGGACGAAAAGACCGCCGGTGGCGGTCAACATCTCTTCCACTGTTGTGTCCCCCAACCGCCGGATACGCCGGCATGAACTCCGGCCGAACCAGCGGACTCCACCTCACCCGCTCAGTGAACCGCCCAGCCCTGAAATCCCAAAAACGCCAGGGAGGCCAGCCCGGCCGCCAGAAAAACCACCGGCATCCCCGCCAGGGCGGGGGGAACGTCGGCCAACTCCAGCCGTTCCCGCACCCCGGCAAAGAGGAACAGGGCCAAGCCGAAGCCGACCGCACCGGCCACGCCGTGAACGACGCTTTGCCAGAAACCGTAACCGGCTTGGGCGTTCAGGAGCGCCACCCCAAGCACGGCGCAGTTGGTGGTGATCAACGGCAGGTACGTTCCCAAAGAGGCCTGAAGAACCGGAGACACCCAGCCCAGGACCATTTCGGCCCCCTGGACCAACGAGGCAATGATGATGATGTAAGCGATGGTTCGCAGGTAGGTCAGACCAAAAGGGGCGAGGAAATAGTGCTCGGCGACCCAAGCCGTCCCGCTGGACACGGTCATCACGAAGGTCACGGCCATGCCCATCCCGATCGCGGCCTCCAGGCGACGGGAAACCCCGAGAAAAGGGCAAAGACCCAAAAAACGAGAGAAAACGAAATTGTCGATCAGGACACCGGCGAAAAAGAGGGACGCCAGCCCCATCCAACCACCTCCAGCCTTTTCTCAATTTATTTTTAAAACGCCAGGTTTAAAACCCCGCGGCGACCGGCCGAACGGCTTGGGCATCCCTCTTTTGGTCACGTGGGGCGCCGCGCTTCCTCAATTTCCTCCCGCAAGGTCGCCAGCAAGCGCGGCGCGACCTGCTCCAACGCGCACTCCGCCGCCCTTAGGCGTCCCCTGCTCACCAGTTCCCGCCGGAGTTCCGGCCCGTCGGCCACCAGTTCCACCGCCGCCGCCACCGCCGCCGCCGGGGTTTTGGCGGTCAAAAGGATGCCGGCGTCCCCAACCGTTTCCGGCACCGCTCCGGCGGCGTAGGCAACCACCGGCAGGCCGAAATACATGCTCTCCAGGATGGGAACGCAAAAGCCCTCGTGCTCGCTCAGGGTCAGGAAGAGCGTCGCCCGGCGGTAATGGGCAAAAAGAGTTTCCCGGTCCACCCTGCCGGTAAAATGCACCAGGTGCGCCACTCCCAATTCCGTGGCCCGCCGCCGCAGGTGGCTACCGTAAGCGCCCTGCGGATCGTCGTAACCCACCACGTGGAGGCGCACTTTGCCCCGGCGGGCCAACCTGAGCCTGGCCACCACGGCCAACAGATCCTCCACCTTCTTGTTGGGAACCACCCGTCCGACGAACAGGAGTTGCAGTTCTTCACCTTCCCGTACCGCCGCCGGCGGGGGGCCGTATTTTCGCCAATCGATGGCGAAGGGCATGCTCTGCACTCTCCGGTACCCATAACCTGCCAGCTCCCGCTGATTGAAACCGGAATCGGCCAGGGCGAAGGCAAAGGAATCCCGTAGGGCGGGCAGGATTTCGCGACCGCGCCGGCACATCTCGGCCGCCTGCGGGTCATAGGGCGCGAAGAAATGCGCCGGCGTCACGTTGTGGTAGACCATACCCCTGCGGCAGGGCAGATCCAACGCCTCCCGCAGCAGATCCAACGGCCCGCCGAAGTGAAACAGGAGGAGGTCGGGCACCTCCAGATCAGCCAGGGGCGAGACCGATCCGGCCACCTCCGGATGGGCCCAGCCGGCAAAAATACGACTTTCATAGCCGCTCATCTGCAGCAGGCGATGCATGGCCAAGCAGTGATCGGCGGTTCCGTCGCCCTTCAATAGATTGGGGATGAACTGGAAAATCCTCCGGCCCGGGAACGCCGTTTTGAGTCCCCTCATTTGCTCGTGAACCGGATAGAATCGACACTCTCCCAATGCCCCACCCCTTTTCGCCGCCTCTACGTATAATGTTATGAGGCGGAAGCTCGGGAGGTTTTGGGTAAATGTTCTTGGCCGTCATCATCCCCGTATATCTGACCACCGAAGAGCACCGGCGCAATACCGCCGCAACGGTGGAAAGCTTGCACACTTCCCATCCCCACCGGATTTTTCTGCTGGTCAACCGCGGGGAGGGGTACGAAAAAGAATTGGACGCCATCCGCGCCCGCCGGGGTGACGAAGCCGAACTGGTCTTCAACCACGAACCGCAATGCGTGGCCGCCACCTGGAACCAGGGGCTGGCGCTGGCGGCGGCCGCCGGAGTCGACCGCTGCCTGATCCTCAACAACGACATCGTCTTGAAACGAAATTGCCCGGACCGACTGCTGGCTTTCGCCGACCGGCATCCCGAATTCATTCTGGTGAGCGGCGTCGGCCATCACGATCTGGCCACCCTGGAAAACGCCCCCGAGCAAGAAGATTGGAACCTGGGGGCCGATTACAGTTGTTTCCTAACTGGACCCGACCTGGTTCGGGAGATGGGCCCGTTCGACGACAATTTTCGTCCGGCCTACTTCGAGGATCTGGACATGCACCGGCGCATTTTCCTGTCCGGCCGGCGCACGGCCAGTTTCGGCGGCGCGCGCTTTTATCATCACACGGCCCGGACCACCGCCGGCGACCCGGCCCTGCGGGCCACCGGCGACGCCAACTTCGCCCGCAACCTGGCCTACTACACCCGCAAGTGGGGTGGCCCGCCCAGGGAGGAGAAGTTCACCGTCCCCTTCGGAGGCTGACTTCAGTCCACCCGGCGGCCGGCTTACCCGCTTAAAGGGATCAAAGCGACGCAGGTGGTGGTCAGCGACAGCCTGAAACCACCAAGCGTCGCTGAAACAGCGCAAGAAACCCCCGGCCGGAAATCCACCCCCGGTCAGGCCAGCAGGCTGCGGTAAACCTCCAGGGTCCGTTGCGCCGTCCGTTCCCAGGTGAATCGCCTGGCCCTTTCCCATCCCGCTCGGCGCAATTGGGCGGCCAGTGCGCCGTCGTGCAGGACGGCGGCCATGCCGGCGGCCAACTCGCGCCGGTCCTCCGGATCGATCAAAATGCCGGCGTCTCCCACCACCTCCGGCAGGGATGAACGGTTGCCGGTCACCACCGGAACACCGCAGGCCATTGCTTCCAACACCGGCAGACCAAACCCTTCCTCCAGGGAGGGGAAGGCCAGGAGGCCGGCTCCGGCGTAAAGGCCCGGCAGTTCCTCGTCCGGAACGTAACCCCGCAGGCTGACCTTTTCCGTCAAACCGTCCTCAGCGATGGCGCGCCGGATCTCCCGGCCCTTCCCCGGCATCCCCGGGATCTCTTCCCCGGCCAGAACCAGTGAATAGTCCCCGCCGTAGCGGGAGCGCGCAAAACCGGCGAAAGCCCGGATCAGTCCCGGTATGTTCTTGCGTCCCACCCAGGAAGCCACGTTCAGGATGTAGGGTGTGGGTGTCGCCGGGGGAGGGGGCAAGTTCGGCCTGAATAAGCCGGTATCCACTCCCATCGGCACCGGGTAAACCGGTGCCTTCAACCCCGGCCAAGCGGCAACCTCCCGGAGGGTGCTGGTGGAAGGAACGATGACGGCGGCGACCTGAGGCAACCATTCCCGCAGGAATTGCTCGAAACGGCGAACGGCATCGGGGTAATAATCGGCGGGGAAACGTCGCCAGGCCAGATCGTGGACCGTGAGGATCAACGGCACTCCGAGGGCAAGCGGCGGCGGCAACCCTGGAGCGAGCAGGTGAATGACGTCGGGCCGCGCCGCCACCCCCTCCAGGCAGGCGCAGTCGGCACATTCCACCCCGGCCGCGCGCAGGGCGTGACGCAAGCAGCGGGCGTAATTGTCCAGTCCGGTCCGTCGCTCCGTTTCCCGCGGGGAGGATGCCGAAAAAGCCACCCGCAAACGGTTCGTCCCCTTCCTTCCCATACCGCTTCTGATCGCCCTATCCTATGCGCCGCCCGAGCCGCGCACCAATGGATTAAACTTAACGTAAGGTAATGGGAGGTGTTCACGTTGACCCCACCTGTCACTACCCCGGCGAGTACCGCCGTTCAACCCGTATGAAATCCCTGATCACCGGC
>JAJZBP010000140.1 GCA_021798855.1 Bacillota bacterium | reverse complement strand
CGGGGCAGCCGCAACCGGACGCCCAGGTCGATGAGGACGTCCGCCGTGGAGCGCACCCCCTCGGGCGGCGGCAGCACCGGGTGGCGGATGCAGTCGGCCGGCCCGCTGGGCTCGGAGATCGGGCGGTCCAAAAGGGACATGGCGTCGTAGCGCTCCAGGTAGGTGGTGTCCGGGAAGACCAGGTCCGACCAGGCCACCATCTCGCTGTGGAAAGCGTCGAAGGTGATCACCTTGGGGATGCGATACGCGCCGCTTTCGTCCTTGGCCCGCAGCATTTCCTGCACCTCGCCGGTATTCCACATGGAATTCCAGGCCAGGTTGGCCATGTAGACCATCAGGACGTCGATTTTATATGGTTGCCCCCGCCACGCGTTGCGGATGACGTTTTGGATCATCCCGTGGGCGGCCAGGGGATAGTCCCAACTGTAGGCCTCGTCCAGGCGCTGCGGTCTGCCCTCGTCGTCCACCAGGAGATCCTCCGGCCCGGCCACGTACCCCAGGAGGCTCCCGCCCAGTGGCTTCCCCGGCTCCGGCGTCTCCCTTGACGGCTTGACCGGCGGCGGCGCCGCCTTGGGGTAGGGCGGCTTGTAGAGAAACCCGCCCGGAACGTCCACCGTCCCCAGCAGCATCATCAGGTCAAAAAGCGCCCTGACCGTCTGGAATCCGTTGGAGTGCGCAGCCAAACCCCGCATCGCGTGGATGGCCACCGGCCGTCCGATGGTTTGGGGGTGCTCCATCCCCTGGGCGTCCCGCCAGGGGATGGGTAGCACCAGGGGACGGCGGAGGGCTGTATCGCCCATTTCCAAGGCCAATTCCCGGATGGTCCGGGCCGGAATCCCGGTAACCTCCGCCGCCCGCTCCGGAGAGTACTCGGCCAGCCGCTCCCGCAGGAGGGCGAAAGCTGGACGCAGGACTTCCCCGTCCACGTCGTATTCACCTTCCAAAGCCGGCTGGTCAGCCTCCCCGGCCGGCACCACCCGTCCGGCCGCCCGGTCGAAGACCACCGCGTCACCGTCCCGGCGGAAGAAGAGGCCGTCGCCCTCGCACCCAGGCCGCACCGCCACCAGGTGGGGAGCGTTGGTGTAGTCGGCCAGGTAGTCGGCGGCATAAAGGCCCTCCCGCACCAGCACGTGCATCAAACTCAACAGGAAAAAGCCGTCGGTCCCCGGCCTGATGGGTATCCACTGGTCGGCGATGGCCCCGTAACCGGAACGCACCGGGTTGACCACCACGAAGCGCCCTCCCCGTTCCCGCAGGCGGCTGATGGCCAGCTTCAGCGGGTTGGCCGGATGGTCTTCGGCCACTCCGATCAGGAGGAACAAGGAGGCGTGGTCCAGATCCGGAAAGCCGAACTCCCAGAGGCTGCCGCCCACCGAGTAGACGCCGCCGGCAGCCATGTTCACCGAGCAAAAACCCCCGTGGGACGCCCAGTTGGGAGTGCCGAACATCCGCGACCAAAAACCGGTGAAAGTCTGCATCTGGTCCCGCCCCGTGTAAAAAGCAAGCTTCCGGGGGTCCCGTTCCCTGACCTCTCCCAGCCACCCGGCGGCCAGGTCGAGGGCCGTTTCCCACTCGACTTCGACGAACCTGCCCTCGCCCCGCTCCGCTTCCGCCACCCGCAACAGGGGCTTGCGCAGTCTCGCCGGACTGTACTCGGTCATGATCCCAGCGGCGCCTTTGGCGCAAAAAACCCCCTGGTTCACCGGACTGTCCTGGTTGCCCTGAATGAAGCGAAGCTTGCCGTCCTCAATGGTCACCTTGATCCCACACTTGCAGGCGCACATGTAGCAGGTGGTGTAGGCAATTTTCGCCTCGGTCAGTTCTCTCACCCTTTCGTGGAAACCAGGATCTCAGCAATTCTTTCTTTACATCTTAACCTTTTCGGTGCATAATTCAAGTAATAGTTTATTGTACCGATGATAACCTTTGTAAATCCCTGATGATGGAGGCCGCCATTTGAACATCAACCTCCTGCGCACCTTCGCCACCGTGGTCGAATCCGGTTCTTTCCGCAAGGCGGCCAAGTCCCTGCACCTCTCCCAACCGGGAGTTTCCCTGCAAATGGCCGCTTTGGCCCAGCAGTTCGGCCTGCCCATGTTCGACCACCAGAAAAACCGTTGGACCCTCACCGAAGCCGGCCAACTTCTTTACCGCCACGCCCGCTCCATCCTCAACGCCGTGGACAAGCTGGAAGGAGAAATGGGAGAACTGGCCCACCTGCAAAAGGGACATCTGCACCTGGGCACAACCCTCAGCATCGCCAACATCCTCCCCCGGTACCTGGCTGAGTTCGAAAAAAGACATCCCAGGATCACCTGCCAGGTGACCGTGGACAACACCTTCGCCATGCAGGAGGGTCTTCTTTCCTGGCAACTGGACCTGGCTTTCGTGGAGGGAAGGATCACCGCGCCGGACCTTTCCCTGGTCCCTTTCCGGGAGGACCGCCTGGTGCTGGTGTTGCCCAAGGGCCACCCCCTGGCCGGCTTAAAAAAAATAGCCCCCGCCGACCTGACGGAGGCGGAGTTCATCTTGCGGGAGAAGGGTTCCGGCACCCGGGATCTGATCGAAGTCGCCTTCGGCGCCCTCTTCCGGAACCTGAAGGTCAAGTTGGAACTCTCCCACGCCGGGGCCATCCTGGCCGCGGTGGAAGCCGGGCTGGGCATTTCCATCCTCTCTCCCACCTTCACCGGCAAGGGGGAGGAAATCGGCAGCATCGTCACCCGGGAGATCGAGGGGATCGACCTCGCCCGCCGCTTCTGCCTCGTCTACCAAAAGGATAAGCACCTCTCCCCCGGCGCCCAGGCTCTGTTGGACCTGGTCCGGGAGATGGGATGAGCCGGAACCGGCAAGGGAACCGGCAAGGGAACCGGCAAGGGAACCGGTGAGCCTTGCCCACCGCCGCCAAACAACTGATCGTCAACGCCGACGACTTGGGCCTCTCTCCCGGCGTCAACCGGGGGATCGCCGAAGCCCACCGGCGGGGAATCGTCACCAGCGCCACCCTCCTGGTCAACCAACCCGCCGCAGCGGCGGGACTCGAACTGACCCGCGGTTTGCCGGAACTGGGGGTGGGCCTACACCTGAACCTGACCGGAGGGTTCCCGGTGAGCGACCCGGCCGGAGTACCCAGCCTGTTGAACGAAAAGGGTGCTTTCCTGGGGCCAAGCAACGCCAACTTCGCCCGCCGGCGGGACGCCGAAATCAGAACGGAACTTCAGGCCCAGGTGGATGCCTTCCTGGCGTCGGGACGGAAGCCGACCCACTTGGACAGCCACCACCATATCCACCGCCACCCCAAGGTGCTGGAAGTGGTTATGGAACTGGCGACCGCCTTGAAGATCCCGGTGAGGCCGTTGCACCCGGTGGCATTGAGCCAAGCCGGAATTCCCCATGCGGGCCATTTTGTCGCCCATGCCTATTTCGAAAAGGACGCCCTGACCCGACTTTTGACCGACCTGCGCTGCCTGCCTGAAGGAACCACCGAAATCATGTGCCACCCCGGCTACGCCGACGCCGAACTGCGCCGGAAGTCCAGTTGGGTGGAGGTGCGGGAACGGGAGTTGGCCGCCCTGACCGACCCGATGGTCAGGGCAACCGTCGGAGCCGCAGGCATCACCCTAGTGAACTACCGGAGCGCATGGCTCCCGCTTCCCTAAGAGGGCCAGCCCTCCCCATCCGCCGGCCGCAGGTACGGGTTTTCCCTTTTTTCCCGCCCGATTCCTGTGTTCTCGCCGTGTCCGGGGTAAACCGTGGTTTCCTCCGGCAGGCCGGCCAGTCCGGCCAAGGAGCGCCGCAGAGCCGCCGTTTCTCCCCCCGGCAGGTCCGTCCGGCCCACCGAACCGGCAAACAGGGTGTCCCCGCTAAAAAGGCCCCCCCCCACCAGAAAACACCTGCCGCCGGGCGTGTGTCCCGGCGTCGCCAAAACCTCGATCACTCCGCCCCCGAAGGGCAGAGCCTCGCCCCCGCGCAAGAACAACCCCGCCCGGACGGTGCGGCGAGGCTCCCCCACCAGATCCCAGGGCAGTTCCAGCATGGGAGCGTCCTCCGCCCCGATGGCCACCACCGCACCCGTCGCCTCGGCCACCGCGGCTGCGGCGCCGGTGTGGTCGGCATGGCCGTGGCTTTGCAAAACGTAACGGACCCGTTTCACCCGCTCACCGAGCCGGGCCAGGATCAGGTCGGCCTCGTCCCCGGGGTCGACCACGGCCATTTCCCCCGTCTCCAGGTCTTCCAACAGGTGGCAGTTCTCCTCCAACCAGCCCACCGTGATCGTCTCCACCCGCAACTTCATTCTTGATCCTCCTCCCGCGCGCCATATCCCAATCCGTGGTCCCGGCAGTAACGGCACCTGCGCATGGTGGTGATCCGAGGCGGGTTGGTCAACCGACACAGGTAGCTTCCCCACCGGGACAGATCCGTCCCCGGCGGGGCCGTGGCCGCGTCCGGTTTCTTGCCGAAGTGGCGGCAGCGCCGTCGGTCATGGGCCACCGCCGGTTCAAGCACCGATTTCGCCGCCGATGCTGTGCTTCTCCAGGTAACGCCAGCCGTAATTGCCCGCCAGCGCCACGGCGGCCCCACCCCCCACCATGATGATGTACCAAGGGCCGGGTTGCACCAAAATGGGCAACACTCCGACGGCCAAAGCCGGCGCCAAGTGGTAATCGAGCCGGCGCAGGAGCAGAATCCCGACCGCCAGCACCAGCACCACGGCCAGGGGCGCGAAGGGCACCAACCTGCCGGCCAGGAAGCCAAGGGTGGCCACCAGGACGAGACAACCGAAAAAGGCCGTCGGACGCTTCCCCCAACCCGCATGGGGCCGGGTGAAAAGCTCGAAAGCCATCACCGCCAGGGGCGGCGGAAAGATCGTGGCCAGGTCGGGGGCCAACCACGCCCCCAGGAGCACGAAGAGGAGAGTCGCCGGGTAGCCGATCAGGCGCCTCTTCCCTGTCGGCTCCTCCGCCCCGTCCCCTCCCGCCACGAGACGCTGTCGCAGTCGGAGGAAACTCAGGGCCATCAGCCCGGTCCCCAGCAGGATGGCCGGGACGTACCAAATGGATTGAACGCGCAGGACAACCGGCAGGACGCCCGCCGAAATCGCCGGGATCACCGGCGACCGGAACGCCAGCAAGAGCAGCATGGCGCCCAGGGCCGCCAGGACGGCCACCCACGGCGCGTAACCCAGCAGGCGCCCCGCCGACCAGCCGATGAGCGCGGCCAGGGTCGGGGACACCACGACCTGTTCGATCCGCTTGGCCCAAGCCCCTTCGGGCCGGGAGAGAACGTCGTAATGCAGGGCCGCCAGCTCCGGAAAGAGGAAATAGGGTATGCCCGTAAGCATGGCCAGGAAGGACAACCCTCCCAGGTAAAGCGGCGGCCCGGACACCGGCCAGTGGTGGATGTTTCCTTTTCGCCGCATCAGATGTTCACCTCCCGGGATTGGAAGCGGCGCGAACCGAAGGGAGACGCGAACCGAAGGGAGACGCGAACCGAAGGGAGACGCGAACCGAAGGGAGACGCGAACCGAAGGGAGACGCGAACCGAAGGGAGACGCGAACCGATCCAAGTTCTGACGGGTTAATAAGTTTTTCTTGGAAATTGGTGATAAAACCCTCGAAGACCGGCAAAAGCGGGTCTGGTCAGGCCGCCTGCGCGGTCGTACCAACGGTACTCCCCGGTGGTGAATCGAGGAGGGCATCGCTGCCTTGAACCCGGGATCCGTCCCTCCCATGCCACCGGCATGGCGGCCCTCCCCCCGCGCGGCAACGGCGGGAACGATCGCGGGAGGGGGAACCCAATGTGCCGGTACGCTCGGCCGCTGAGTGGTGTCA
>JAJZBP010000139.1 GCA_021798855.1 Bacillota bacterium | reverse complement strand
AAAGGGGCAGGGCGAAGGCCGTTAGGCGGGATGGGACACCTCGATGCGGACGGTCCATCCGCCGGTGCTGGTGCGGAAGGCGTTGTTGTCCACCCCCAGCAGCAACTCCCCGGGCTGGTCCGCGGTCAGGGTCAGGGCCGACCCCACCCCGAAGATCTGGCCTTGACCGATGCGGCCGATCAGCGACCAGCAGGGCAGGCCCGGGGCGGGAAAGCCGGTCTGGGGGGTGAGCGCCGCCGTGCAGCCCCCGCCGGCCGTGACCAGGCCCTGACCTTGGGGAGGGTTGACCGCCACCCGAGGGTAGATGCTGCCGTTGTTGATGGTACCCGAGGCGGTGATGCGGACCACCCAGCCCGACTGCAGGTACAGCCCGGTGTCCACCCAGGGGGAGTTGCCGGAGACGGTGAGCCGCACCGTGCGGGCGGTGACCCCGGGCAGGTGCGCCCCGGCGCCGCCGGGCGGCGCCGTCTCAGGCGGGGCGGCTTGTGCCACCTGGCGCAGGATGAAAGGCCAGTTCCTCGCCGCCGTCCCCGCCGAGCGGTGGAGGATCCCGGTCCAGGTGTGGTCGGACACCTTTCCCGTGAAGTAGGAGCCGAAGGAGCCTTGCGCCGTGGCCGTGTCGCCCCGGACCGTACCTTGGATTCCAAATTGACCGGCGGGGTTGGCGGCGGTGCCGGAGAAAGCGGTGCCCGACGCCCGGTCCACGGTTAGGGTGTAGGGAACCGCCCGGTGCTTGCGCTGCACGTCCCCCTTCCAGATTCCCAGCATGGAGTTGCCGGCCAGGGATGCTTCGTGTCTGCCAGCCACGAGGAAAATGGAGCCGACCAGCAGCGCCGTGAGCAGCAGGGGCACCAGAAGTGCCAGGCAGATGCCCAGCTTCGGGCTGGCGCGGCTCAGCCGGATGGCAAACCAGATGCCCGGCGGGAGGAGGAGGATCGCCGTGGCGGAGAGGCCACCCAACCAGGTGACCGACGACGCGTGGCGCCACCAGGCGGTACCGAACCACCAAATGCTCAGCGAGGCGGCGAGCACGATCCATAGGAGGAGCAGTTCCGTGGCCCACAACGGGCCGAGGGTGCGAGGCAAGGAGCGTCCCCAACCGGTTCGCAGGATGAAGACGGTTGCCGCGGCCCAGAGGATGAAGAAGAGGTAGCCGGTCGAGAGGAGGTGGAGATGGACGAATAGCAGCCCAGGATTCACGGCTGATCATCCTTTCGGTCCAGGCAGGTCGCTGCTTCCTTGGGGACGATGGAGGGCCCGGGGAAGGCCGGCTCCCGGGACAGGCCCGGGCGGTCGAGGGGGCTCCGAGGGGGAGGGGTGGGGCGGCCGACGCCCTCCCTCCTCATCGCGCCGCGGCGACGGCCACCGCCCCGGCGGGTGCCGCCCAGTACCACGCCGCCGCGTCACGGGGTGCGCACCAACCGGAAGGGCCAGTTCCGAGCCGGCGCTCCCAGGGCGGGCACCGCCGGCACATGCACGGTTCCCTTCCACACGTTGCCGATGACGGTGCCTTGCCAAGTGACTCCGCGACCGAAGTCGACCGTGGCCACGTTGCCCCGCACCGTACCTTCGATGGTGAAGCGGGCCGCCGGGTTGGTGGCCGTGCCGCGGAAGGAGTCGCCGCTGGCCTGAGTGATCCGCAGGGTATAGGGGACGGGCACGCTATTGTGGTGCTTGTACGCCGTTCCGGACCACACGCCCTGCATGGCGGAACCGGTGAGCGGGGCGGGGGCCGCGCTGGCGCACCCCCCCGCCGCCGCCAGGAGCGCCGTCAGGATCCAAGCCGTGATCAGATGCTTTCTCACAGGGTATCGCAAGGCCCATTCCTCCTCAGGCGTCCGGATGAAGGCTTTAGCCGCAACCGGTGTCGATGACCACTTGGCGGGACAAGGGCAGCCAGCTGGTCACCAGGCCCAGGGCGTTGTCGATGAAGCTCACCGGCACCATGGTGTAGCCGGGATCCTGGATGAAGGGGGCCACGTCCATCTCCTGGTTTTGGCCGTTCACGGTGTAGCCGGTGCTGCCGATGGTCAGCACGATATCGGTGGCGCCCTGCTTGATGCCGACCTGGCGGGTGGCTCCGCTCCAGGTGATCAGATCGCCCTGCTCTTTGAAGAGGTCGAGGGGTACGAAGGTGCGGCTGCTTTGGATCTCCGGGGGCACCGGCAGGGAGAAGTAGTGGCCGCCGATGTTGTCCACCTCAGGGTAACCGATGGTCAGCACCAGGCCGCACTGGGGCAGGGTCACGGGGGGAAGCGGCGTGGGCCCGACGTCGATTTGGAAATCTCCGACCGCGATGCTGTATCCTTGGCTGGTTTGGACGGTGACCTGGGACCCGCCGGCCTGCAGCCCGTTGGGCACCGTTCCCCAGATGGAAGTGTCGCTCCAGGAGATAATCTTGGCCGGAGTGGGCGGTCCACCGATGCTGCAGTCGCAGAACGTGACCGTACCCTGTGAGGCGCCGAAGCCGGAGCCGACGATCCGGAAGGCCGAACCGTAGGTCCCGGTGGCGGGGGATATGGCGTCGGGGTTGGTGGGTACGCTGAAGGTGGCGTAGACCCCCTGGCCCGTGTCGGGACTTCCGGACATCCCGGCGCAGGTGTAGAAGAATACGTAGTAGAGCCCGGGGGGCACCTGGGGCACCCAGAAGGTGGCGCCGCCGTTTGACAGGTTGGTGGTGGAGAACTTGCCGGCGGTGCCGGCCTGACCCTCGAAGACGCCTCCCCCCGCGGTCTGAGCCGAGCCGGAGGTGCAAGGTCCCAGGCCGCCCAGCTGCTGCACCTCGGCGGGGGAGAGGGTAATTTGGGTGCCCGGCGGGCCGACGGAGGGGGTGAGGGTAATGGACGGCTGCGCCGCGACCGGGGAAGCGAGCGAGAACAACGCTGAAATGGCGAGGATCAAGGCCCCCAGGAAGGAAATCAAACGCGACATGATGTACGAACGCCTCCTTAGAGTATGGTTTCGGCCGCCGGATCAGGGTTGACACTCGCCGCCCGGGGACTCGAAGGGATGCAGCAGGTGGCCGGGAGGCTGCACCGAGCCGGTGCAGCGCACGGTCAGCTGATGGTAGATGAGCATGCGGCGGACCTGGAAGCCGCCCGCGGCGGCATCATACATGTTGACGTTGCAGCTTTGCGGATTCGGAGGCCGTCAACTGCAGCGGATACGACCACGGGTGGTCGGTGGAGGTGGAGTTGCAGAAGAGCGTGCCGCGGGCGGGGGCCACGGATTGCCCGGCCCCCTGCCAGGTTAGGATCCGTTAACGAGCAAGGTGCCGGCACTTAACAAATTGAGGCGGGTGTAATATCGTAGCGTCGGGGTGGTAGGCCACGGCTACACGATGGGATCCGCCGTTTTGGATCGGGGATCGGTTGTTCAGCACAGCGGACCTGGAACTGATCCGCTGGACAGCCGAGCGTTTTCCGGGTCTGAGCCTGACGGAACTGGCCCAGACGATCTGCGAGAATCTGCCGTGGAAGGCGCCGAGCGGGCAACTGAAGGTGCACGCCTGTCTGGCGCTGTTGGAGCAGTGGTCGGCCGCAGGGCTGGTGCCCTTGCCTGCGAAGCGCACGCATGGGCCGTATCGTCGGGCCCGTCTGCCGGTGGAGCCGCTGCCGGTAGTGAAAATCGCAGCCGCGTTGGCTGAGGTGCGGCCGGTCACGGTGGAGCCGGTGGCGGCAGAGGAGCAGGCCGTGTGGGATGCCACCATGGCCGCCCATCACGCGATGGGTTTCCAACACGCCTTTGGCGCCCACCAGCGTTACTGGATCCGTGTTCAGGTCGCGGGCGAGCTGGTGATCTTGGGGGGCTTCTTGTTTGCGGCGGCGGCCAGGCACGTCGCCGTGCGGGATTCCTGGCTCGGGTGGACACCGCTGGAGCGGCAGCGATTCCGCCACCGGATCGTTGCCAACAGCCGTTTCCTGATCCTGCCGGGGGTGCAGGTGCCGTACCTGGCAAGCCATGCCCTCTCCCTGGCCATACGCCGCTTGCCTGAGGACTGGCGGCGGCGTTTTGGATATGCCCCGGTGTTGGCCGAGACCTTCGTCACGCCGCCGTGGCGGGGAACGTGCTATCAGGCGGCGAACTGGATCCATGTAGGCGAAACAACGGGCGTCGGGCGGCAGGATCGGCAGTACGCCGAGGGGGAAACCGTCCGGCGGGTCTTCGTGTACCCGTTGGTGCAAAACTGCCGGCGCGCCTTGGTGGCACCGGCACCCCCGCCACCGCAGCACCTCCCGCTCGATCTGATCCGGGTGTCCTCACGGCCAACCCAGCCGCTTGGAGATGCGCTCGTCCAACAGACCCTGGAAGGTCTCCTGCTGTTCCTGGGCCAGCTCCCGCAGGGCCGCCTGCTGTTCGGATGACAGCTCGTAGGGGGCCAGGGCCGTGGTCGGATCCGTGCGCACGGCCTGGCGGAAAGGCTCCTCCGTCACCATCCGGCCGACGATCTGCGCCAGCAGACGCCGGTGCCGCAGGA
This sequence comes from Bacillota bacterium, assembly GCA_021798855.1. Classification (GTDB taxonomy): domain Bacteria; phylum Bacillota; class Sulfobacillia; order JAJZIM01; family JAJZBP01; genus JAJZBP01. The sequence continues at coordinate 1,384 of JAJZBP010000139.1, read as the reverse complement.
TGTCGTAGGCCTGTCGGCGCAACTCCTGCGGCGCCGGGGCGGCCAGCCGCAGTTGCGCCGCCATGCGGCGGTACGTTTCGAGGCGCGTCCGGCAGCCGGGGCACTCGGCCAGGTGGGCCGCCGCCTCGGCCGGCGCCTGGGTCAGGGCCAGGCGGGCCAGTTCTTCTTCCGAGTGGCAGTGCATCTTCAGATCTCCTTCGACACGTTAGACGCGGCGGATCCGCGTTTTCTTCCCTTCTCCCGGACGATTGTTTTCGGCCGGGCCTGCGGTCCGGGCAAAAGGACGCCCGGAGGCGGGGGCGCTCTCCGGGCATCCGGTTCGGAAGGCTTGCCGGATCGGCTTTCGAAAAGGCCCGTCGCCGCCATCACCGGAAGGAATCCTCCTCCTCGGCCAGCCGCAGGCGCAGGTGCACCAGGCAGCGGGAGATGCGGCTGGCCACGGTGCCGGGCGGCAGCCCCAGCTGCCGGGCGATCTCCCGGTAGCTTTGGTTCTCCAGGAAATGCCGCGTCAGGACCTCCCGGCAGGCGGGGGGCAGGCGCGACAGCTCCGCATGCATGGCCAGGGCCGTGGTCACGTGGTCCTCGGGGTGGGGATCGACCGCCGGCAACCGATCCAACGGCGTCGGCTGCTCCCGGCCGTTGCGGCGCAGCCGGTCCAGGCACTGGTTGCGCACGATGCGCCCCAGCCAGGCGCGGAAGCTGCCGTTGTTGCGCAGATGCGGCAGGTGCTCATACACCTGGATGAAGGTGTCCTGATACACGTCCTCCGCCTCCTGGAGCGATAGGCCGAAGACCTTCACGGGGATGCCGTAGATCAGGTTGGAGTAGCGGTCCACCAGGCAGCGCCAAGCCGCCTCGTCTCCCGCCCGGCAGGCCTCCAGCAGATCGGCGTCCTCTTCGTCCGAGCAGCGGGGGTTTCCAGAATCGGCCACGGCGCAGACTCCTCTCCGGCAAAATGAAAAGGCCCACCGGGGCCGGTTCCACTGGCAGCTCGCGGCGGGCCAAGTGGCCAAGTTCCGGCACGCCGTTCATTGCTTCCCCCGTCTGTATTATAAGAAAAGTGGCACGCCTTGGGAAGCATCACCAATCATTCTGAAGGTGTAACTACTCAGGGGGGCACGACAAAGCCGGGGCATGGTGTACCCCCAGCATTCGTCCGCTTGTGAAATCAGGTCTCGGGTTGTGGCAGGAAGGCTGCTCCTTCCAGGGCTTTGCGGAGGTAATCGAGAACGGGCAGGCCACGCTTTTTCAATGTTGGGCGGTGTCAATGGGGTAACAAAAAGGTAAAACATGGCAACCATCTATTTTGGGGATTCAGGCCGTCTTCAGGTAGTTTGCAAGGGCTCGTGCTGGAGTGAGTCTCTTGATGCCTCGATGAGCCCGC
>JAJZBP010000138.1 GCA_021798855.1 Bacillota bacterium | reverse complement strand
CATCCGGGCGCCGGAGACCGCCTCGAACAGGTCCAAAAGCTGCTCGCGCTGCTCGAAGCAGTAGAAGTAAACGGACATCGCGCCCAGGTCCAGGGCGTGGGTGCCCAGCCAAACCAGGTGACTGACGATCCGTTGCAGTTCGGCGAAAAGGACCCGGATGACCTGCGCCCGCGGAGGGATTTCCAGGCCCAGCAACTTCTCCACGGTCAGCACGTAACCGAGGTTGTTGGTCATGGGGGAAACGTAATCCATGCGGTCGACCAGGGTGACCACCTGTTGGTAAAGTTTATGCTCCGATAGTTTTTCGATCCCGGTGTGCAGGTAGCCGATGTCCGGCGTGGCCCTGACCACCGTTTCACCGTCCAGTTCCACGATCACCCGCAGCACGCCGTGGGTGCTGGGATGCTGGGGACCCATGTTCAGGACCATCGTTTCCCTCATAGGGGAGCCGAACCCTTCCTTGGGGGAGCCGTCCTCGGCCAGGGAGTCCGGCATTTCGCGTGCGCTGTTGTTGGTTGTCGCCACCGGCTACACCTCCCGTTGTCCGGGGAATCCCTGCAGGGGATAGTCCTTGCGCAGGGGGTGCCCCTCCCAGTCGTCGGGCATCATGATCCGCCGCAGGTCCGGATGGCCATGGAAACGGATGCCGAAGAGGTCATAGACCTCCCGTTCACCCCAGACGGCCGCCGGCCACAGGTCGCTGACCGAATCGGCCACGGGCTCGTCCCCACTCACCCCGGCCTTCAGCCGAATCCGTTCACCCCCGGGGATGCGTTCCAGGTGGTATACCAGGGTAAAGCGGGCGGGGGAGGGAAAAAGCAAATCCAGCGTGTCGACGGCCGTAACGTCGGTCAGATAGTTGAATCCCCTGTCCCGCAGATGCCGGCAAACCGCGTGCAAACTCGCCGCGTCCACCTGCAAGACCGTTTCGCCCCGGACCTCCTCCGCTTTTTCCACCGCTCCCGGCAGTAGAGCCGCAAGGCTTGCCGCCAGTTCCGCGTCAAGAGACACCGGACGCACCTCCCGCGACCGGGACCGCTTCCGCCGCCGGCGGCAGCCCTCGGCGGATTTTATCCTGAATCTTCATGATCCCATAGATCAGAGCTTCCGGACTGGGGGGACACCCCGGGACGTAAACGTCCACCGGCAGAATGTGGTCGACCCCCTGCACCACGGCGTAGTTGTCGAAGATGCCCGCGGAAGAAGCGCAGGCGCCCATGGCGATGACCCATTTTGGCGAAGCCATCTGGGCGTACAACTGGCGAACCTGGGGCACCATCTTGCGGCAGACCCGGCCGGACACGATCATCAGGTCGGCCTGGCGCGGCGAACCGCGAAACACCTCCGAACCGAAGCGGGCCAGATCGTAACGGGGAGCGGTGGAGGTCATCATCTCGATGGCGCAACAGGCCAGACCGAAAGTCAGCGGCCAGAGGGAGGACCGTTGCGCCCAGTGCTTGGCCTGGTCGACGGTGGTCAAGATCAGGCTGTCACTCATTGCCATTGGAACCCCCCTTTGCGCCAGACGTAGACGTAGCCGACGGCCATGACCACGATGAAGGAAAGCATCTCCAAAAGGCCAAAGCCGTGCAGACGGTGCAGGTCCACCGCCCAGGGATAAAAGGAAACCGCCTCCAGGTCGAACAGCAAAAAGAGCATCCCCAGGAGGTAGAACTTGGCCGGAAAATGCTTGGGGAGCGGTGGGGGATGGCGGATGCCGCATTCGTAGGCTTCGCTTTTGCGTTCGCTGGGTCGGCGCGGTCCAAAGAGACCGGCCACCAGGGAGAAGGTGCCCGCCAAGGCGGCGGCCAAAAGACAAAAAACCAGGATGGCCAGATAGGCGCTGAACAAATCGCTGCTCCTCTCCAAAGCTTTTCCTGAATTGTAACATACCCAAAAACGAAAAATGATTACTTTTTACCTAAAAGGTTAAAGAGGTTCGTTCGGCCGAAGGACGCGCCGGACGAACCTCTCCGTCCCCGGCTGCTCAGCCGGCTTTCTTGCTCTTCAGACGCAGGGCCTGATCGATGGCGGCGGCCGCTCGTTTGGCCGCCGCCATCGACCTGACCACCGTGCTCGGTCCCGTGGCAATGTCGCCGGCGGCCCAGACCCCCTCGCGGCTGGTCTGGCCGTTTTCCCCCACGATGGTCACCGTCCCCCGAGGTTCGGTGCTGATCCCCTTGGTGTCGGCGATGGCCTCCTGGGTGACGCGATAACCCATGGCGAAGACCACCGTGTCCACCGGCAGGGTGAATTCGCTGCCGGGGATCGGGGTGGTGCTGATCTTGTTGGTGTGGTCCCGCCGGGCGTCCATGCGGACCAGTTCCACCGTTTCCACCTTGCCACGGCCGGAAAAACTCTTGGTCGAGACGGCGAAGCGGACGTTGACCCCTTCGGCGCGGGCCGTCTCCAGTTCGTCGCGCCGAACCGGCGCCAGCTCTTCGGAGAGGATGTCGATGGCCGTAACGTTCTTGACGCCCAGTCGGCGGGCGGTTCGGGCCACGTCCATGGCCGTGTTGCCGGCCCCGATGACCAGCATGTTATCGCCCGTCGCCGGCACCTTGTATTGGTCGGGAGCGCCCTTGGCCAACTTGGCCGCGCTCAGATAACTGGTGGCGGTGATGACCCCCTTCAGGTCGCTGCCGGGCAGGCTCAGGCTGTTGTCCTTGCCGGCCCCGGCGGCCAGGAAGACGGCGCTGAAACCGTCCTGCAGGAGCTTGTCCACGGAGTTGCCGGTCCCGACCCGGGTGCCCAAGCGGAATTGCACCCCCAGTGCTTGCACCTGGGCCACCTTGGCGGCGACGACGGCGGCGGGAAGGATGAACTCGGGAATGCCCCAGGCCAGGATGCCGCCGGCCACCGGCAGGGGATCGAAGACGGTCACGGCGTGGCCGGCCTTGGCCAGATCCTCCGCGGCCGCCAAGCCCGCCGGGCCGGCGCCGACCACGGCCACCCGGTATCCGCTGGCCGGTTGGACTGCGTTGGGCTGGAAGTCGTTGGCCATGGCCCACTCGGACATGAACCGTTCCAGTTTGCCGATGGCCACCGCCTGGCCACCCTCCCGCCGGTAGACACAGGCCCCCTCGCACTGCTTGGCCTGATCGCAGACACGGCTGCAGATGGTGGGCAGGTTGGTGGTCGGAGCGAAGGCCCGCATGGCTCCCGCGAAGTCCCGGTTGCGAATGGCGGCATTCATCGCCGGGATGTCGTTGTGAGCCGGGCAGCCGATGTCCCGGCATTGGGGCCGCAGGCAGTGGAGGCAACGGGCGGCTTCCTTGACCGCCTCGTCCACGGTGAAACTCAGGGCAACCTCATCGAAATTGCCCAGCCGCTGGGCCACGCCCAGCTCCCGCGCCGGAATGCGGCTGTTCAAGCCCAGGAAGGGTCCGCTGACGGTGATGTTCTGGTAGGGGCAGGCCCGCTGGCACTGGCGACAGCCGGAGCAGGCCTCGGAATCAACCTGGACCACCCAGTTGCGGTAGTCCATGGTCAGGCAACCGCGGGGGCATTCCTTGATGCACTCCGTGCAACCCGCGCAACGTTCACTGATGATGAAGACGGAGGGGGTTGTCGGAGATTCAACCATAGCGGCCATTTTCCCACTCCTTTCGGTGCTAGTTGGTGGCCTGCATGCCGACGTACAGGTAGGCGGTGTACAGTCCGCCGAAGGCGACCAGCAACAGGGTCAGGGCCAGGATCCGCCCGGCGCCCTTTTGCGGGATCCGGTTGACGACGAAGTCCTTGCCGTAGATCCGGTAGGCCACCCAGAGGGAGCCGAGCATGCCGACCAGGCTGACCAGCACCTCAACCTGCACGATGCCGAAGGCGGCGCCATGCCCGATGCCGAACCAGGAGGCGAGCCAGTTGCCGCTGTTCACCCCGCCGGGCAGGAGGGGAACGTTGAAGCCCGGTATATTGTTCAGCCAAGGGCAGACCAAACCGTGGGGACCGGTCGGTTGGGGGTTGGAAGGGCAACCGTAGCCGAACCAGCCGGCGGGAACCCTGGTCGCGGTGATACCCACGTCCCGGATGTAGTGAAAGAACTTGGGCAACTGGCGGGCGATGTAGCCGGTGCCGATCACCGGGATCAGGGCGTAGGTTTGGGTGATGAAGATCTTCTTCCAGTCCTTCCAGGAAGAGGCGACGGCGGCCGTGATCCAGGCGATGACCAGGAGGGCCACCGGGACGATGAAGGTGAGGGCGGTGAACATGAGCGGGTTGGGGTAGGCCGGCCAGTGCATCAACTTATTGAAGTAGTTGTCCCAGCCGACGTTCTTGCCGAAGGTGCTGGGGCCGCCATTGTACCAGGGGAAGGCGTTCCACATCTCGTAGAGGAGCATCCCCCAGAGGATGGCGGCGGCGACGGCCACGTCCATCCGCTTCTTGCCGGCGGCGTGGGCGTTGTGGAAGGGCGCCTGGAGGTACAGGCCGACGTTGTCGTGGGGGCAACCCTTGATGCACTCGGTGCAAAGGCCGCAGCCCATGTTGGTCGCGTTGGAGGCCGGGGACTCCCACCAGGGGCAACCGTAACTGGTGGCGCTTCCCCGCATGCACTCCTTGGTGTCGCAGCTGAGGCAGGTGTTCAGATCCTTGGCGCGAAAGCCCGAGATGACCGAGGACTGGGTGGTGATCCCGATCAGGGCGGAGAGGGGACACAGGTAACGGCAGAAGGTGCGCCGGTCGAAGACCAAAAAGGTCAGGATGGCCATGGCGAACACCAAGACGATCAGGTCGGACGTCAGCGCCGGGTTCCCCGGACCGGCCACGCCGTCGTACTCTTCCCAGTAGGTCATGAAGAAGAAGACCATGACCGATGGAATGACGCCGTAGATGGCCAGCTTGGCGGGCCAGGTCTTGCCCAGGGTCAGGCGGCGTTTGACGCGGCCCCAGAGGGTCAGGCGCTGGATCCACTCGGCGAAGCCGCCGAAGGGGCAGATCAGGCACCAGACCCGCCCGAGGAAGACCATGGTGGTGGTGACGGCGGCGAACCAGAGGAACCAGGTGATCGCCGAGCCGAATTGAAAAAAGCCCATATTGGACCCGGTAACGCCTATAAAGCCACCGATGAGGGCGATCCAGAAGACGATCTGATTGGGGAGGATCATGATGAATTGGAACCCGCGCCACTTCAGGAGCGCCTTGATCCAGCCGATCTTGGTCAGCTCAAAGAGGCGCTTGTCGCCCGCGAAGTATTGCTCCTCTCCCTTTTGCAGATCCTCCTGGGGAATGGGAGGGAGGTGCCTCCACGGTTCCTTCCGTGGTTCTTTGGCCAGCACGCGCATCGCCGCCTTTCTTGATAGCCGCTTTTGCCGTTTAATACTTTACTTTTATCATATTATATAACCTAAGTGCATCCCCTTTCTGTGACCCCAAATCACTCAATTGCGTTTGAGAAAATAATAACAAGAAAAAAAACGGGCGTCAATAGTCAATTCGGTCGGGTGAGATGTTTTTTTATGCCTGCGAAAGGCTTGGTGAAGGCGACGAAATGCTTCCAAGTGTCCGCGAAATGCCCTTAGGCGGCTTTTGTTGATATTTTATATTACTTAAATTTTTGTTATTTTAAAATGCTTTTCACCGGCGGTCTCCGCGCTTGGCGTTGCGCGGTTTCGGCAAACCTATGGTGAACGACAGGATCGTAAGCATTCGGTAACCCCATCGGGAAAACCAACTTCGTTGATGGCCTAAGCCGGCTTACCGTTTTTGGCGAATGTTTCCGGCCAACCAAATCTAAAATGCCTGGAGCTTGGTTCCAAACCGGGCCGACGGTCCTCGGGGCGTAAACGCCCCTGCGCCACGAGCCAGGCTCCTCAAAAAGGGAGGGGGCCTGCGGCCCTTATTTGGGGCAATGCTCCATCCTTATCAAAGCCCTGCCGTCA
>JAJZBP010000137.1 GCA_021798855.1 Bacillota bacterium | reverse complement strand
GGCGGCCACGGCCTCCGCCTCGCCGGGCGATACCGCCTCCCCGGTGAACGGTTGCAGCAGCCGTTCACCGGCATCCGTCAGAGCACTGGCCAAATAATGGCCGTCCCGCGGGTAAAGCATCACATCCGCGCCGGCGGCGTGCCCGGGCGAAAGACCGAAGGATGTGCAAAAGCACTCAGCCCCCGGCTTCCCGCAAGCTTGAGCCACCAGCACGGTGCGCTCGCGGCGCTGAAGATAGGTGGGGTCGCGAAATGGCCCCTCGCCGAAAACCCGGTCCATCAGCGGCAAAGCGGCCAAGTCACAGGGCCGGATGCCGAACAGCACCTGTTCGGCAGCTTCCGCCGCCGGACCGATCCCTTCGGGACCGTAGGAGAAAAGCACCTCCGATTGGGGAAAGAAAAGATCTTTGGGTGATTCTTCGGTATTTAAAAAGTCCAAACGCACCTTTTCCGCGGCATCCACCCGGCGGAAGAGGATCGTGCCGGCTTCCTCCACCGGAGCAACCAGCTTGCCACCGGCGGCCAATTGTTTCAGTACACCATGGATATCACCTAAGCGTACAGTCTTCCTTTGTGCCTCCGCCAAAACCTGCAAAGCCTTCACCTCTTCCCTACTCGAACTCTTCGGGGTCGTCCGGCCGGAAAATCCCCAGGGGCTCGGCGTCCCGAGGCACATGGGCATCCGGAATGGCAAACAGTTCTCCGACGTCCCGCATTAGCTTCCGGTTCAGCCGCATCAGGGGTATGTCCATCGGGCAGACCCGTTCGCATTCCTGGCAGTCCACGCAGCGTCCGGCCACGTCCCAAGCCCGGATGAAATGAAACATCTGGTTGGCCGACGGACCGGTGGCGCGCGACAACCAGCGCGGCGCCTCGCTGTCCAGGCTGCAACTGCGGCAGTTGCAGGCCGGGCAAACCTGCCGGCAGGCCAGGCAGCGCAGGCAACGGGAAAACTGCTCCGTCCAGTAGTCGCGCCTTTCCTCCGTTGGCCGTTTTTCGATCTCTTCCACCGCCGCAAAGTCCGGCTGCGCCACGGCCGGAGCCAGGGGTTCCCCCAAGAATTCAGCGGCCGCCGCCGGGGTCGGCACGCGGCAGGCGAGGCACCGGCCCAGGCAAACGTCCTCCCGCCGCGCGGTCCGTTTCCGTTCGCCGGCCCACATCTCCACCCCGCCGTCCCTGAGGGCGGCTTCCCGCACCTCGGGGAAGACTCGGCTGAGCTTCTTCTTATCCAGCATCCCCGGGCAGGGTAGCCCCAGCACGTGCACTTTTTCCCGTTCCACCCGGTGGTCTTGGATCAGCCGTTCCAGACCCAGCCAATCGCAACCCTTCAGGACAACCGCCGTGCTTCCCTCCTGGTCCGTGTACTCGAGCAGGTACTTGGCCAGGTTGGGAGCGCAAAAAGCGTTCAGCACCAACCGGTTCGCCTGGTCCGGGTCGGCGGCCAGGTGGGGGAAGGGCGCCGCCGGGTCCATCCCCTCGGCGTAGGCGAGCACCCGCGCCACCCGGTTTTCCTCCAACAGGCGGCGCGCCGTGGCGCGCAACTTTTCAGTCCACACTGGTCGCCGCCACCTTTTGCGCCGGCCCAAGTTGCCGCAGTTCCTCGGTCATTTCCTTGACCGTCTCGGCGAAACGGGGTCCCTCGGAGGCCGAGATCCAGCGCACGCGAAAACGGCGTTCGTCGATTCCCAAATAGGCCAAAAAGCGTCTCAGCAGCGACAGGCGGCGCCGGCTGAAATAATTGCCCGTGGAATAGTGGCAGTCCCCCGGATGGCAACCGGCCACCAGCACCCCGTCGGCGCCCAATTGAAAGGCCCGCAGGATGAACCTGGGATTGACGCGCCCGGAGCAAGGGACGCGGATGATCCGCACGGAGGGGGGATACTGGATACGGCTGGTGCCGGCCAGGTCCGCGCCGGCGTAACTGCACCAGTTGCAAAAGAAAGCCACGATCTTGGGTTCCACCTCCGCTAAAGGCATAGCGCCTCCACCTCCGCCCACAACTGTTCGTTGGAGAAACCCAAAAGGTTCATGGCGCCGCTGCGGCAGGCCACACTGCAGGCGCCGCAGCCGTGGCAGAGGCTCGTGTTCACCCTGGCCACCCGCCGCGTCACCCGGCGGCCGCCCGGTCGCTCCGTGAGCGTTTCCATCCCGATGGCCTGGTAGGGACAGATGGGCCGGCACCACTGGCAACCGGCGCAGTGCTCCGGGTCCACCCTGGCCACCATCGGCTCCGTCTCCAGTTTGTCCTTGGCGAACAAACGGACCACCTTGGCCGCCGCCGCTCCGGCCTGGGCCACGGTTTCCGGGATGTCCTTCGGTCCCTGGCAGGCGCCGGCCAGGAAGATCCCCGCCGTGTTGGTCTCCACCGGCGCCAATTTGGGATGAGCCTCGGTGAAAAACCCGTAATTGTCATAGGAGAAACCGAGCTTCTGAGCCACCTGCGGCGCGTCGGCCCGGGACACCACCGCCGAAGCCAAGACCACCAGGTCGGCTTCCACCTCGACCTTTTGGCCCAGGAGGGTGTCCTCACCCACCACCACCAACTGTTTCCCCCGCAGGTAGATGCGGGAAACCCGCCCGCGGATGTACTGGGCGCCGGCCTCCACGGTCGCCCGGCGGTAAAACTCCTCGTAATTCTTGCCCGGCGTCCGCACGTCAATATAAAAGACGAAAGCCTGGGAATCGGGTATCTTCTCCTTGAGCATGATGGCGTGTTTGGCCGTGTACATGCAACAGATCTTGGAGCAGTAACCCACCCCCTTGGCCTCGTCGCGCGATCCCACACACTGGATGAAAACCACCCGTTTCGGCTCCCGCCCGTCGGAGGGACGCTTCAGGTGACCGTCCGACGGTCCCGACGCCGAGAGCAGCCGTTCCAATTCCAGGCTGGAAATGACGTCCGGGTGCTCCCCGGCCCCGTATTCCCCGTAGCGGGCATGGTCCCAAAGGTCGAAGCCGGTGGCCACCACCACCGCGCCGAATTTTTCCTCCAGGATCTCATCCGTCTGTTCGAAGTCGATGGCCCCCGCCTGGCAGAACTTCTTGCAAACCTGGCACTTGCCGTTTTTCTGAAAGTAGGCGCAGGTGTCACGATCGATGGTCGGCTTGCTGGGGATGGCCTGGGGAAAAGGAATGAAAATGGCTTTTCGTTTGCCCAACCCCAGGTCGAACTCCCCCGGTGTCCGGTACGGACACTTGTTCCAGCAATCGCCGCAACCGGTGCACTTGACGAAATCAACGGAGCGGGCCTTCAGCCGGATGCGGGCCTCGAAGTTCCCCACGTAACCCGCCAGGCTTTCCACCTCGGCATAGGTCAGGAGGCGGATGCGCGGATCCTGGGAAACCTCCACCATCTTGGGGGTCAGAATGCAGGAGGAACAGTCCAGGGTCGGAAAGGTCTTGTCCAGTTGGGCCATGCGCCCGCCGATGGTCGGTTCCCGCTCGACCAGCACCACTTCGTAGCCGGAACCGGCGATGTCCAGGGCGGCCTGGATGCCGGCGATGCCCCCGCCGATGACCAGCGCCCGCTTTTCGACGCCCGCGTAGGACGACTGCAGGGGGACGTCCTGCACGGCCTTGGCCACCGCCGTGCGCACCAGGTCGATGGCCACCGGGGTGCCGGTCTCCTTGTCGGGATGCACCCAGGAGCAGTGCTCCCGCACGTTGGCGATCTCCAGGAGGTACGGGTTGAGGCCGGCGCCCTCAACGGTCCTCCGGAAAGTGCGCTCGTGCATCCTGGGCGAACAGGCGGCGATGACCACCCGGTCCAACCCGTGACGCTGGATGGCCTTGCGCACCGTTTCCTGGCCCGGTTCGGAACACATGTACTTGTTTTGCTGCACGTGCACCACGTTGCCCAGATCCTCGCTCATTTCCTGCACCCGATCCAGGTCCACGTGGGCAGCGATGTTGGAGCCACACCAGCAGAGGAAAACCCCAACCCGTTTCACGGGCGATCCCCCCCTTGACCTTGGGAGAGCAGCGGGTGCAGGGAGGAATCGAGGTGCATGGCGATACCCAAATCCACCGGAGAAAAGCCGAAGGCCAACCCCGCCAGATCCGTAAAGTAATAGGCGGGCATGGTCCGGTCCGCGGACCGGCGTTGTTCCAGGTTGGCCTGGCACATGGGGCAGGCGGTGGCCAGGCATTCCGCTCCCGCCGCGGCGGCGTTGTCCAGGATGTCGTCCACCAGTTTGCGCACCAGTTCCGGCCGGCTCACCGACAGGCTGGCCCCGCAGCACTCGGTCTTGTGGCCCCACCGGACGGGGTTGGCCCCGAGCGTCCGCAGGAGATCGTCCATGCTGCGCGGGTTCTCCGGATCGTCGAAGCGGGCCACCTCCGGGGGCCGGAGCATCAGGCATCCGTAGTAGGCCGCCACCTTCAAGCCCTGGAGAGGACGCCGCACCCGTTCCGCCACCGCCGGGAGACCGATCGCCCCCACCACCAACTCCAGCAGTGACCGCGGTTTGCCCACGTCCCGGTACGGCCGCTCCACCCGGGCGGCCAGGTCCAGCCAACGCCGCCGGTCCTCGCCAAGCCATTGGTGCGCCCGGTTCAGCCGGCTGTAACAGGCGGCGCAGGGAGTCACCACCCCTCCCAGGTCCAATTGGGCCGCCAACGCCAAATTGCGCCCCGCCAGGTCCAGGGCCAGTTGGTGGTCGAGGGCGTGGGCCGAGGAAGCCCCGCAACAATTCCAATCCGGAACCTCGACCAACCCCAGCCCCAGGGCGCCGGCCACCACCCGCGCCGAGCGGTCGTAATCGGCGGCGCTGCCGTGGGAGGAGCAACCGGGATAATAGGCCACCTTCATGGCTGAAGCTCCGGGCGGAAAAGGCGCTCCATCGCCCGCCGGTCGCTCACCCTGGAGGGCTTGAGCGGCAAACGGCGCCGGGAAAAGAGTTTCCAGCCGAGGATTCCATCCTGCAAGAAACGTCCGGTGCGCAGTTTGTAGCGACCGACCAAACCCAACTCGTGCAGCCGTCCCCCTCGGCGCACGGTTTCGAGGAAGGATTCGTGGAAGGCGGCCACCTCCCGTTCCCGCGCCGGCCGCCCTTCCCGAGCGGCCAACTGCCGCAGGGCGTCCATGACGCTGTCGATCTTCACCCGGCGGGGACAGCGGGTGGTGCAGGCGGCACAGCCCGCGCACAACCAGATGGTGGCGCTGGCCAAGGCCTGCTCCTTCAGACCAAGTTGGACCAAGCGCAGGATTTGGCGTGGCTGCTGTTCCATCGCGAAGGACAAAGGGCACCCGGCGGAACACTTGCCGCACTGGTAACAGGCCAGCGGGTCGGTGTCCGCCAGTTGCCGCACCTGTTGGAGCAGAACCTCGCGGCCCGCGGCCGCCTGGGTGAGATCGATGGTCGGTATGACTGCCACCTCCGGGTTGAAATTGATTTGTGATAAGTTTCACTTACTCAAGTGACAAATTTCACTTACTCCGGTAAAAAAAGAAGATCAATCCCAACAGGAGAAGGCATTCGCCGAAACGCCGCGCCAACAAAATCGCTGCAACAAAACCATAAAAAAATATTGGGAAATGTGATAACGTGAATAATTGTGACGTTAAATCACATTTGTATGAGGTATACCATTTGGCCAAAATTCCGTCAAGTGGTTAATTGCGCATTTTGCATCTGCGACGTAAACCCATCGGTGAACCCGCCGGGAAAACTAACTTCGTTGATAGCCTAAGCCGGCTTACCGTTTTTAACGATATTTACGGTCAAGGAAATCGAAAGCTGTTGGAGAGCAGGTCCCAAACCCGGCCTGCGGCCCTTATTTGGGGCAAGGCTCCCTCCTTTTCAAGTATTGTGTCACCCGTGGCCGGACTTGGACTATCCCGGCTGCATCTGGACCAACGGGTTACCGAGTACTTACGAACAAACGACCGAAACCCCAAAGCGCCCTGCACTTT
>JAJZBP010000136.1 GCA_021798855.1 Bacillota bacterium | reverse complement strand
CTTCGCCGAACCCTTGACGCCCAGTTCGCCGCCGGGGGCGGCTCCCATGCTATAAAGGTAGGGTTCGGCTTCGTACATGCGCCCGTCGCCTGGAGCGTGGCGCAGGCGTCACCTGTGACGCCGAGGACCGTTGGCGAGGGCAAGGAACGGACCTTCGCCGAACGTGGAGTGAAGCTCCGGGATTCTATTCGCTTCGCGGCGGCAAACGGTGAGGTTGGCGTTCGGCATCATGCTCGCTTCGCGACGGATCGAAGTGGACGCCTCCCGCCAACCTCCGCCAATTGGTGCCCCTCCCTCCCCTGAATGGGGACACCGCTCATCGGCCGAGCGGATCGAATTGGAAGCGGAGCCTGCGCTTCACTCTCCACCGGCCGCTTCGCGGTCGTACTAAACCTTTGACGCGCAGTTCGTCGCTGCAGCGGCTCCAATTGCTTTAAAGGAATGGTGAGGACCATGTTTGAAAATTGCCCGGCCTGCGGCAGCCGGCAGGTGGGAAGGGTGGGGGGCGAGCGATTCTACTGCTGGGAGTGTTGTATTGAGTTTACCCTGTCGAAACGGGGAATTCGTCTCTTCACTTTGGATGAAGAAGGAACGCCTTTGGAATTCAAGACGATCGGTGCGGTTGAAGGCGTTTGAAGGGAGGTGAAGGTGACGAGAAGGCGAAACGGTTATTGGAGCGGGATCTTTACCGGGGGACTCCTCGGTTTGTTGGTGGGAGCGGCCGTCATTGGTTCGACCAGGAAAGAGACCAGGTCGGCCATGGTCCACACAGCGGCCGAGGTTCCCAGCCACGCCAAGCGGTGGGCGATCCGGACGGGGAAAGACCTGGGTAGAACCATCGGAGCGAGAATGAGGCGGGTGCAGCCGTAAAAACGCAATATGGTCAGGCGCCGAACTGGAAGTGGGCGCTTGTTTTTTCCGGGGTTGGCTTGGCGGGTTGGCTGGTTTGGAGCCTACGCCGGGAGCTGAACCCCTTTTTTTTGGCTTTCGTCTTTGCTTACGTCCTGGAACCAGGGGTGCGCCGGCTCACCGCGCGGGGATGGTCCCGGCCCGCCGCCATCTCAGGTGTCTACCTGGCGGCCCTGGCGCTGGTGGCCGGGGCGGGATACCTGGGGTGGCCGATCTTAGCGCGGGAAGCGGGCCGGATGGTCCACAACCTGCCTGGAACCTTGCGCCGGTGGGAGGATTGGCGCCGCAACCTGGAGTCGGGTTACCGGCAGGCCCCTTGGCCCGCTTTTGTTCGCCGGGCGTTCGACGACGGCCTGCGCGGTTGGGGGAGCGAGGCCGCCGGGCTGGTCCAGCGGAGCGTGACCGGCCTGGTGGCGTCCGTGCCGGCGACGGTCATGGACCTGGTGCTCGTCCCCATCCTCGGCTACTATTTTTTGCGGGACGGGCCGAACTGGCGGGGACGTTTGTTTGGGTGGATACCCTCGGCTCACCGTCCGGCGGTGGCCGTCCTCGGGGAGGAATTGAACGGCATTTGGGCGGGTTTTTTGCGCGGACAATTGGCCGTGGCCGCCGTGATCGCCGTCGCCGGCACCGTGATCCTGCATTTCCTGGGGGTGCGCTACTCTTTGCTCCTGGGCCTCATGTCGGGCTTGGGCGACCTGATCCCCTATTTCGGTCCCCTCGTCGGCGCGGCGGCGGCCACCGGGGTGGCTTTGGAAAAGTCAGCCCTGACCGCTCTCCTGGTGGTTCTCGCTTTCGCGGCGCTCCACTGGACGGAGGAGAATTTGCTTTCGCCTCGCCTTTTGGGGGACAGGCTGGGCCTGCACCCGGCGGCGGTGATCGCCGCCCTGGTGGTGGGCGGGGAATTGGGGGGCCTGTGGGGTCTCTTCCTGGCCGTGCCGGTGGCCGGGATGCTTCGTCCGCTGGGGGAATTCCTGCGGCGCTTCTGGGAGGGCCGGGAGGGGTAGAAGCCCGGGCAAGGCCCCTTCGCCACCGCCGGGTGGAGGCGAACGGCGCGCGTTGACACAGCCGCCGGGGGGCGTTTATAATGAGCGGACGGACGCCAGGAAACTGGTGAAAAATTCTTCGAATACCGATAAAGGCGGGATCTGGTCAAAAAGGTCCAGAAGGTGGGGTTCGGCTCCGTACATTCGCCCGTCGCCTGGAGCGTGGCGCAGGCGTCACCTGTGACGCCGAGGACCGGGCGAGGGCAAGGAACAGACCTCCGCCGAACGTGGAGTGACGCGCCCTCAGAATCGCTTCGCGAAGGCAATTTGGTTCCCCTCCCTCCCCGTGACCGGGGACACCGCTGCTGCGCGCGCGGCGTATCGCATTGGAACCCTCCCACTCTCCACCGACCGCCTTGCGGTCGTACTAAACCCCTGACGCCCAGTTCCCGTGCTACAATGCTGGGCGGGAGGGGGACCAGCCGCCCCCATGGGGCGGGAGGGGCACCAAATTGCGCACGTTGGGGGAGGCTCCCGTTTCGGAAGAGAACGGCCTACCGTTTTCAACCAACAGAAGGCAACAACGCTAGATGTGAGCCTTTTTCACCAGATCCCTGGGGATGAGCTTCACTTTGGATGGGGGCAGGGGGATTTATACGAATACCGGGACGGGCGTGGCGCGTTTGGAGCGGTTGCCGGAATCGCCGGCCGGCGGAGGGGCCATTCGCCGGCATTTCCTGACGTACTTTGCCGCCGAAGGGCACACGGTGCTTCCCAGTTCGCCCCTGGTTCCGGCAGGGGACGACACCCTGCTTTTTGCGAATGCGGGAATGGTCCAGTTCAAGGACGTTTTTTTGGGACTGGAGGAAAGATCCTACCGGCGGGCGGCGACGGCGCAAAAATGCGTTCGGGCCGGAGGCAAACACAACGACCTGAACATGGTCGGACGCACCCCCAGGCACCACACGTTCTTCGAGATGTTGGGCAATTTTTCTTTCGGCGACTATTTCAAGGCGGAGGCCATTCGCTACGCATGGAACTTCCTAACGGCCGAACTGGACCTTGCGCCGGGACGCCTTTACGTCACCGTCTTTCGGGAAGACGACGAGGCGGAGGCGCTTTGGCGGAGGGTGGCCGGCGTCGGTCGCGAGCGGATCCTCCGGTTGGGGGAAAAGGACAATTTTTGGAGCATGGGGGACACCGGACCCTGTGGTCCGTGCAGCGAGATCCTGGTCGATCGGGGGGCGGAACTGGCCTGCGGGCCGGATTGCCTGCCCGGGAAATGCGATTGCGACCGGTGGCTGGAAATCTGGAACCTGGTGTTTATGCAGTATTCCCGCCGGGCGGACGGCGGCCTGCAGCCGCTGCCCCGCCCCAGCATCGACACGGGCATGGGCCTGGAGCGGATCGCTTCGGTGTTGCAGGGGGTGGACTCCAATTTCGCCACCGACCTCTTCACTCCCCTGCTGGCGCACCTGGAGCAGATCTCGGGCATGGCCTACGATCCTGGAGGGAGGGGGTTTCCCTTCCGGGTGATCGCGGACCACGCCAGGACCATCGCGTTCCTGTTGGCCGAGGGACAGCGTTTCGGCAACGAGGGGCGGGGTTACGTGTTGAGGCGGATCTTGCGCCGGGCCGTCCTATATGGGAAAAAATTACATCCGACAGGGCCGTTCTTGCCGGGGTTGATCGACGTGGTGGCCCAAACCTTCGGGGACGCCTATCCCGAGTTGCAAAGCGGCCTGCGCGCGGTGAAGGCGGCCGCCGAAATCGAAGAGGAACGTTTCGAGGAAACGCTGACCGCCGGCAGCCGGTGGTTGGCGGATTTCATGGGCAAGTCCGCCGGCACGGTCATCCCGGGTGGGGATGCTTTCCTGCTCTATGATACCTACGGCTTTCCCCTGGAGTTGACGGAGGAGATGGCGGCGGAGCGCGACTTCACGGTGGACCGGGAGGGATTCGCCCGGCGCTTGGATGAGCAGCGTCGCCGGGCCAGGGCCGGACGGGGCAGGGTGACGTATGCCGCCGGTGGGGTCGGACAGCCGACCAGTTTCGTCGGCCACGACCGTTTGGTGGAGGAGAGCCGGGTGGAAAGCGTCCTGCTGGAGGACGGGCAGGAGGTCCAGGCGGCGCCGGACGGCGCCCGAGTCGGGGTGGTGCTGGCGGTGACGCCCTTTTACGCCGAGGGCGGCGGGCAGGTGGGGGACCGGGGCCGGATGGTCACCGAACGGGGAACCTTGGAGGTGTCCGACACCGTCAAATTGCCCGATGGACGGCACTTGCACAAAGCCGTGGTCACGGGTGGCCAAGTCAGGGTGGGGGACCGGGTCGAATGCGAGGTCGATGCCGCAGACCGACGCCGGGCGGCGCGCAACCACACGGCGACCCACCTGCTCCAGGCGGCTCTGCGCACGGTGCTGGGGGATGGGGTGAAACAAACCGGGTCCCTGGTGGAGAGGGACTTTTTGCGCTTCGACTTTACCCATGCGGCGCCGCCGAGCGGGGAGGAGTTGGAGCGCGCGGAGGATTGGGTCAACGAGGCCATTTTGGCCGACCTGCCGGTGGTCACGACGGTGACGTCGCCGGAAGAGGCGCGGGACAAGGGCGCCCTGGCTTTTTTTGGGGACAAGTACGGGGAAAGGGTCAGGTTGGTGGAGATCGGCGATTGCAGCCGGGAGCTTTGCGGGGGAACCCACGTGGCGCGCACGGGGGAGATCGGCCTTTTTCACCTGGTTTCCGAGACCGGCATCGGCGCCGGGGTACGTCGGGCGACGGCGGTCACCGGGCGGGAAATCGTCCTCTCCCTGCGGGAAAAGGAGAGGATCCTGCGGGAAATGGCCGAACTTTTGCGGGTGGGAGACGAAAGGCAACTGGGGAACCGGTTGGAGGAGACCATCGCCGCCCTGCGGACCTTGGAACGGGAGCGTGCCCGTTGGCGACGGGCGGCCTTGGAGGAGGCGGCCGGGAAGCTTCCGCGCACGCGGGTCGGCGGGGCAACCCTGGTGGTCGGGGCACTGGACGGGGCCGAACCGGACGGTCTGCGCACGGTGGCCGAGGGGATGCGGGACGGCCTCGGCTCCGCGGCGGTGGTTTTGGGAACGGTGGTCGGGGGAAAACCCCTGTTCGTGGCCGCGGTCTCGCCGGACCTGGTGCAGCGGGGAGTGAGCGCCGGGGGCGTCCTGCGGGAGGTGGCGCGGCTTGCCGGAGGCGGGGGCGGCGGACGGGCCGACTTCGCCCAGGCGGGGGGTAAAGAGGCGGCAAAACTGCCGGAGGCCCTGCAATTGGCGAGGAAAATTTTGCAGGAAAAATTGACTGTTTGTTGAATAATATTGCAGGAGAGGATCCCTTGGGGCGTAATTGAACCTGAGTTCGGCAACAGCGCAATTGCACCGAGAGGTGGGGTGGTGGTGGAAGCGGGCGGGGAAACCAAGTATTTCGGAGTCAAAAAGGAAGAGGCGTCCCGGGCCAGGGACATCCTGCGCCAGGTTGCCGAAAGTCTGCGGGAAAAGGGCTACGACCCGGTGCCTCAGATCGTCGGCTTTCTGCTTTCCGGCGATCCGGCGTACATAACCAGTCACAAGAACGCGCGCGGGCTGATCCGCCAGATGGAACGGGACGAACTGCTGGAGGAGTTGGTGCGCGGTTTCCTGGTTTAGGGGGGGACGGGGCGGAGCGGAACGGGACGGAACGGGACGGAACGGGACCGGAACGGGACCGGGGACGGGATCGGAACGGGACCGGATGGGGACGGGGCGGAACGGGATCGGATGGGGACGGGGCGGAACGGGATCGGATGGGGACGGGGCGGAACGGGACCGGAACGGGATCGGGGACGGGGCGGAACGGAGCCGGAACGGGATCGGAACGGGATCGGAACGGGATCGGAACGGAGCCGGAGCCGGGATCGGAACGGGATCGGAACGGGACCGGGGACGGGGCGGAACGGGATCGGACGGGGACGGGGCGGGAGGGGGACGGAACGGGAGCGGAGGGGGACGGGGCGGGAGGGGGCGGAAGCGG
>JAJZBP010000135.1 GCA_021798855.1 Bacillota bacterium | reverse complement strand
CCTGCACCGCCCGCCTGGCCTTGACCGTCCCACGGTCGGAGACCGTTTCCCCCTCCGCCTCTCCCAAACTGACTTCCACCCGCGAGAAAAGAGCCACCGGCAGGGTGACCAAAAACGGCTTTCCGTCCATTCTCCCCTGCACCAACTCCCCGCAGGTCCCCGGCGCCGTCGCCCGCCCTACCACCGTCCCCACCCCCCGGGGAGAACGGCGAAAACCGCCAACACCAGGGTCCCCGCCGTTTCTCCCAAAAAACCCAGGTTGTCCCCGGTCAGACCGCCGAAACGCCGCTGCAGGCTTCGCCCCCAAAGGTAGGTGGACACCGCCCCGACCACCAGGGCAACCAAACCGGTGTAAGCGGCGGTCGCCGCCGCCAAGACGCCGAACACCGCCGCCGTTACGATGCTCCCGCCGCCGACCTTGGCCAGCAAAAGTCGTCCCAACCCGTCCCGACGCGCCTCACTGCCGAGAAACGCCCCCTGCGCCATGGCCAGGCGGGCCACCACCGGTGCCAGGAAGATTGCTTCCCACTCGCCCCGTCCCAGGAGCCTCGCCAGCAGGGAATACTGCAAAAGCAAAAGGAGAACCAGCCCCGCGCCGCCCAGGGCACCCATCCGGCTGTCGCGCATGACCTCCAACGACCGGTGGGGCGGAGCGTGCAGGCCGTCCACCGTGTCGGCGAACCCATCCAGGTGCAGTCCTCCGGTCAGCCAGAAGGAGAGAAGGAGAACCACGGCCGCCGCCGGCCCACTGCCCGCCCACCGGTCAACTCCCCGGCCGGCCACCGCGTAAAAGACCCCCAGGAGCGCGCCAACCAGGGGGAAAAAGGCCGTGGCAGTGGGTGTGAGCCGTTTCCCGCCGCCGGGAACGGGCAGGCGGGTCAAAAAAGCCAAGGCCGTCCAAAAACCGCCCACGCGATTAACCATCCCTCTCCAGCACCCGCGGTTCCCCAGGACGGAGTTTCAGTATTCGATCCCCCGGCGCGCTTCCATCCCCTCACCGATGGGATGCTTGACCAGCCGCATCTCCGTCACCAGGTCGGCCGCCTCCAGAATATCTGGATGAGCCGACCGCCCGGTGAGAATCACCTCGACTCCGGGCGGGCGGTTACGCAGGATCTCCAGGGTCTGGGCCACCTCCACCAACCCGCGAGCGATGGCGTTGTTGATCTCGTCCAGGACAACGATGGCGTATTCGCCGCTCTCCACCGCCCGCTTCCCTTCATCGAGGGCGAAACCGATGGTTCGCCGGTCGTCCTCCGTGACCTCGCCCCGGATGAAGCAATCGGCACAACCCGGAGGGCAGGTGGTCAAACCCTGTTTGAGCAGGGGCGCCACCGGGCACCCCCGGCCGAACTGCAGGATCCGCAGAAGGGGATGGAGCCGTTCAGACGCGTACAATTCCCCCGAATACAGGCCACCCTTTAAAAAGGAAATAACCATGACCCTGAACCCATGACCGGCGGCCCGCAGGGCCAGCCCCAGGGCCGCCGTCGTCTTCCCCTTGCCGTTGCCGGTGTAAACCTGAACCAAGCCTTTTTTCAGTCTCACCAACCATCACTCCTCTACCGTTCGGCCAAGCCCAAAAGAGCGTTCAGAGATGCCACGGCGACCGCACTGCCGCCGCGCGTCCCCGGCAGGGTGATCCATTCCAGGTGACACCCCGCCAATTCCTCCTTCGACTCCTGCGCCATCACGAAACCAACCGGAATACCGATGGTCAGGGCCGGGGTCACCCCCTGTTCCCGAAAAAGCCGAAGCACCTCCAGCAGGGCCGTCGGCGCGTTGCCGATGACCACCACCTGTCCCTCCAAGGTTTTCCCGAAACGACGGTAGGCCGCCGCCGCCCGGGTGATGGTCAGGCTTTCGGCCAAGGCAATGGTTTCTGGTTCGGAAATGGCGCAATGGGTCGCCCCCCCCCAGCGGGACAGCTTTCTACGGTTCACCCCGGCCTGGACCATATCCACGTCGCAATAGACGCCTGCCCCCGCGCGTAACGCGCGGCAGCCCGCCTCGACCGCGCCGGGGGAAAAACGCAGCAGGGGCAGGTTCAAATCCCCGGTGGCGTGAATGGTTCTGGTGTAGACCTCCTTTTCCGCCGCCGACATGGGGATTCCCTCCAAGTGGTGAGCAATCCTGGCGAAGCTTTCCTTCTCGATGTCCTGGGGCAAGATCATTTGCGTTTCCTCCCTTGTTCCGGCTTGATGCCCAAACGGTCCAATACCACCGGCAACTCCTCCGGCGTCTTGACCGCGGAATTGTCTTCGGTCGGAGGGCGGCTCACCAACACCACGGGCAGACCGAGTTCCCGGGCGGCGGACAACTTGGCCGGCAGGCCTCCCGTTTCCCCGCTGTCCTTGCTCACCACCACCCCGGCCCGACAATGGCGGAACAAAGCCACATTGAGATCGTGCCCGAACGGTCCCTCCATGGCCACGATGTCCCGAGGGGACAGGCCCAAGGAAACACACTGGGACAAAACCGCGGCGTCCGGCAGCACCCGGACCACCACCCGCCGGCCGCCGGCCCGCGCGGCTTCCAGGAAAACGGCCAGGGTGCGGGAGCCGGTGGTCAGGAAGATGGTTCCCTCACCCAGGGTCGCCGCCTTGGCCGCAGCGGTGGCGAAGTCGTCGACCCGATGAATGAACGTTTCCTCCGGCTGTTCCCCGCCGGTCCGCTCCAGACGTAGGTAGGGCTTGCCGGCCAACCGGGCCGCTTCCCGGGCGTTTTCGTGCGCCGCCACGGCAAAGGGATGGGCCGCGTCCACCACGGCGGCCAGATCCCGCTCTTCAACCAGCCTGGCCATCGTCGTAGCGTCCAGGGGACCCACCCGCACTTCGGCGGCGAAGGGAGCGCCGATCTCCGCCCCGTAGTCGCTGACCACCGACAGCAAAACGGCGAATCCAGCCTCCGTCAGGCAACCGGCCGCCTGCCGCCCCTCGGTTGTTCCGCCCAGGAGGAGGATCACCCGCCCATCACCCGCTCTTCGTTGAATCCGGTTTTGTTCTCGTAACCCCGCGGCGTGATCATCCTTCCCGCCGCCACGTAGGTTTGGGAATTGCCGATGATCAGGGTGGTCAGCATATCCACCGGAGCCTCCAGCAGGTTTTCCAAACGGTAGATCGCCGCCTCCTGAGTTTCCCGGCCCGCCTCCCGCACCACGCCCACCGGAGTGGCGGGGACACGGTGGCGCAGGAAGATTTCCCGGCTCCGCGCCACTCCCTCCTGCCGCCGTTTGCTCTTCGGGTTGTAGAGGACGGTGACGAAATCGGCCCGGGCCGCGGCCTCCAGGCGGGCGGCGATGGTTTCCCAGGGGGTGAGCAGGTCGGAGAGGGAAATGCAGGCGAAGTCGTGCATGAGGGGGGCGCCGAGTGCCGCTGCGGCGGCGGTGGCCGCCGTGACCCCGGGGACCACCTCCACCGAAATCTCCCTTTCACCCAAAAGTTGCAGCACCAAGCCGGCCATCCCGTAAACACCCGCATCCCCGCTGGAGATAACGGCCACCGTGTCGCCGTTTTGGGCCGCCTCCACAGCCCGGCGACAACGCTCGACTTCCCCGGTCATCCCCGTGGTGATGACTCGCTTCTCCCCCCGCAGTTCGTCGACCGCGGGCAGAAAACCCGCATACCCGGCCCAGACCTCCGCCTCCTCCAGAGCCCGGCGCGCCGCCGGGGTCAGGTGGCCGGCTCCGCCCGGTCCGATCCCCACCACGGCGATTCGTCCCTGGCCACGGCGGCGGTCACCCCCCCGCTGGTCCGCTTGGGAACCACCATCCTGGCCTTCCTGCCCGCCAAAAGCGCCGCCGGTTCGCATACGCCGTTCACCCCTATCGCTTTTTTTACCCAGGCGGAGGGAACAAACTCCCCGTCCCTGGTTTCGATTTCCCCGCGGGAGAAAAATTCCACCGGGACGCGTAGGATCTCCCCCGCCTCCCAAATTCCCCGGTCATCCCGTTTCAGGTCGACACTGGCCAACACCCGCAGGGAGGCGGCGGAAAATCCCCCCTCCTCCACGGCGGCGCTCACCGCCGCCGCGATCTTTTCTCCCGCGGTCCCCCGCCGAAACCCGGTGCCCGCCGCCAGAACCCGCGGGCGGAGGAAGAGGCAGTCCGGAGCATCCAGTTTGCGTTCCGTCACCAAAACCGCCGTTTCCCCCCGCCATTCCCCCAGCGGGTGCACCCGGTAGCCGGCACCGGTCGCCCCCGGCGGCAGGTCACCGTACACCGGCACCTCCTCCCCCGCAGCCAGGAGGGCGTTGAACCGCTTCAGGCAACGCAGGGGTTCCAGGGTGAGACCAAGCCTTTGCGCCAGGAGATCCACTCCCTCCCGGCCAACGGTGTCGGTGGCGGTGGTGATCACCGCCTGCCCACCCAGGGCGGTGGCCACCCGGGCCGCCCAGCGATTCGCTCCCCCGAGGTGACCGGAGAGGAGACTGACGGCGAAACGTCCGCCCTCGTCCACCACCACCACCGCCGGGTCGCTTCCCTTGCTCTCCAAAAGGGGGGCCACCATCCGCACCACGATCCCCGTGGCCATGATGCAGATGAGCGCCCGGTATTCCCGAAAAAGCCGAGGAAAAAATTCCTGCAGCGGGCCGTCGAAAGTCCCGGCCGCCGGCACCCCAAGTTTCGCCGGAAGGTAAACGTCAACGAGCATCTCCCGCGCCAGGCGCAGCGCGGTTTCCCGCCCGCCGGGGGTCAGGGCGACGCATGCTCCTTCCGCTTTCACCCGCGTTTCCCCTGCCGGTAGCCGTGGGTGAATTCGGGATCGTACAATCTGGATCTTTCCCCCGAACCGGTCAAAAATTTCCCCACCAGGATCAGCGCCTGGCGTTTGATCCCGGCGGCCGCGGCCTGTTGGGCGATGGTCCCCAGAGTTCCCCGGACGACCCGCTGGTCCGGCCAGGAGACCTTCTCCACCACGGCGGCGGGCGTATCGGCCGGATAGCCACCCGCCAAGTCCTCCACCGCCCCGGCGATGTCCCCCGCGCTGAGAAACAGGCAAAGCGACGTCCCGTGGGCGGCCATTCCCGGCAGAGCCTCCGCCGCCGGCACCGGCGTCCGCCCCGCCCGCCGGGTGATGATCACGCTCTGGGAAACGCCGGGAACGGTGTATTCGACCTCCAGGGCGGCGGCCGCCGCCAGGAAGGAACTGATCCCGGGAACCACCCGGAAGGGGATCCCGTCCCGGCGCAAAGAGGCGGCCTGTTCGGCAATCGTGCCGTAGAGGCTCGGATCGCCGGAGTGGACTCTGACCACTTTCTTGTCCCGTTTCCAGTCTTCCCTAATCCGGGCGTCGATTTCCTCCTGGGTCAGGGGGGCGGTGTCGACGATGGCAGCGTCCTGCCGGCAATAGGTCAGGACGCCCGGGTTGACCAGGGAACCGGCGTAGAGGCAGGTATCGGCCTCTCCCAACACCCGCATCCCCTTCACCGTGATCAATTCGGGATCCCCCGGCCCGGCTCCAACCAAGTGGACAATTTCAGGCATCGTTCGTCTCCCCCTCCACCAACAACAGGGAAAGGTACTCCAACCTTCGTCCACGCAGGCTTTCCAGGTCGCGCCAAATGCCCCCGTCCGGCAACCCCAGCCGGGAAGCCACCATGGCCCGGCGGCTTTTACCTCCGAAGAAATCCGGGTTGAATTCGCCTTTGAGTTTGAGCACAGCCACCGTGTCCCCGCGGTTCAAGGCCGCCTCCACGGCTCCGGCCTCACCCAGGCCGGGGAAAATCACCGTGGCCCGGTCCCCATCCCCCCACGGGAAACCGGCAACCGCCGCCGCCGCGGACAGGGAGGTGATTCCCGGAACCATTTCCCCCTCGAGATCGGGTGCATGAAGCCGCAACTCCCGCCAGAGGTGGGCGCAGGTGCTGAAAAAGAGGGGATCCCCCAGGGAAACGAAGGCCACCACGCGGCCCTTTTCCACCTCGGCCAAAATGCGTTCCGCGGC
>JAJZBP010000134.1 GCA_021798855.1 Bacillota bacterium | reverse complement strand
CCGCGGTCGCTCCCCAAGGCAAGCTCCATGAGTTGTTCTTCAGTGAGGTGACGGAGGTCTTCGGCGCTGCGCTCTTGGCTGGCATCAGAGTCGGATACGAGTAAGTCAGGGTTTTCCGCGGCAAAGGAGACAAACCATTGTCCGCCCTCAACGGAAACGTGGATGAATGACGGAATTCCGTGCATCCGGTGGGCTTCGTAGGCCAATTCCCCAACCGGGAACTTGGGTGTGCCGATGGACAGGTGGTAACCGGTGACCTCTCCAGTCTCCGCGTTGATTTTCGGAACGAATTCGAAAAGCTCGCTGGTCAGCCAAAGAGATTGCTTGCCGGCCCGGGTTTTGAACTTCGGTCGGCCGCCAAGACCTTTGAAAAACCGAGAGTAGACTTGCCGCCAAAGCACGGCACCGTTTCGAAGAACCTGGGAGGGTACTTCCCGGAGGAAGGCGGTGGCTTCCGAGATGAATTGGCTGTAGGTCTGGTCCACGGGCACGGGAACGCCGGTCATGCCCAAGAAACGCTGAAACTTGCGGAAGTACCGGTCTTCCTGAACCTTGCAGTTGTAAATCAGTCGTTGGCAACCGCCCCACCGGAGAAGGATCTGCTCCTGGGCTTTTCCCGGGTACGCTCGGAACTTGTAGCCATCAAGCACTTCGTACCATCTCCCATTGTGATCCACTAAAGATTATTATATCAGGAATCGAGTGCCATCTCTAGAAATTGTGAATCGGTATGTGGAGATACGGAGAAACCGAGGCATAAGAGTCCAAAGCCACCCGCTTGACCCCCTCTTGGCTTGAAGCCTAAGACGGGGAATGCGCGGGGGTGATGTTCAAAGTTTGCCCAGCCTTCTCCATGACCATCTCCGCCTCTTCCTGGTTATTTGCTAAGATGGCGAAAGTCGTCGGGCATATCACAGCCATTTTCACGTCCTGGGCGGCCATAGCCGCGATGATATAACACCGCGAACGTTTATAGCACGGGAGCCGCTCCCGGCGGCGAACTGGGCGTCAAAGGGTTTAGTACGACCGCCAGGCGGTCGGTGGAGAGTGAAGCGGAGGTTTCCTCTTCGTTCCTTCGCGAAGCGAATTAAATCCCGGAGCTTCACTCCACGTTTGCCGGAGGTCTGTTCCTTGCCCTCGCCGACGGTCCTCGGCGGCGTGGCCGCCTGCGACACGCTCCAGGCGACGGGCCATTGTACGGAGGTGAACCCTTCCATGGTCGAACAAACGTCCGATCATAGGGAACCGATTCCCGAACGGTAATAATTACTCAGGTCTTAACCAATCCCTACTCGAATTTTTTCAAGTCGGCCAGGGCCGGCATGATGCGGAGCGGCCGATAGCAGATCAGGTCCCACCCGTCGCAGCTGCGCCATGGGGCGGCTTGAGCCAGGTTGAAGACGGTGCCGCCGGTCACTCCCCTGCCTTTGAAGGCGAGCATGGTCTGGAGGACGGCATCCACCACCGCCCGCTGGTGTGTCGGAGAACCGGCCAGCGGGCGGTTTCCGGCTGGAGCAAACCCGTTTTGCCCGCCGAATTCCTCGACGAAGACGGGTTTGCCGCCGTCGTTGGAGGTGGCCACCCGGAGGAAGTTTCGCACAAAAGGTTCGTAGGTCGCGGGGTCCGTGGAGGTGCGGGCGGTTTTGCCCGGAACGTTGTTACCGTCATCGGGGTAGATGTGAACGGACAGGTAATCCACCAGGGGGGCCAATTCGCGGACCACCGCCGGATCGGGTGGGTTGAAGACCCCCCGACCGTTTGTTCCACCCGGCGCGCGCCAACCTCCGATGCTCACCGGCAACCCGCTGTACCGGCGAATGGCCGTCGTGACCGCCCGGAGTTGGGGCAGGGTTTGGGCGTCAACAAACGGCTCGTTGATGGGATCGACGGCCACCAGGTTGGCGGGATAGGAGCCGCCGTATGCGGCTTTGATCCGAGCCAGAATGGCTTCCTCGCCGGCGATGTACCTATTGGGGTTGCGGATGACGCCAACGCGTAGGGAATGCAGTGAGCCGTTCAGGCGCAAGATCACCTTAATGCCGGCGGCCTGCAACGGACGAAAGACGTTCCGCCATTGTTCAGGTCCAAGCGCCTCCATGTTGCAGCCCCAATAACAATAAAGGCGGACGATTTGGACACCATTGTCCTTCATCAGCCGGACCAGGGCGGCCCCGGTTGGTTGCCGGTGAAGTCCGCCCGCGAGGTCGGTTACGTCAAGATCAGCTCCTATGGAATAGCCCGACAAAGGCGGCGCAACGACGTTTTGCCGTCGGTGGTTGGGTTGCGACCACGGGGTCCCGCAACCGGCAACAAGCAGGACGGCGGCGAAAAATGGCGCCCCCAAGCGTGCCACCCTCAGCGGTTGCACTCTCCTCATCATCTTCCCCCATCCCGCGGTGCGACGGGAACCACGGCCAGGGGGCCGTCCAACGCCGGCAGGTCGCCCGGATCAAACTCGGGCGAATCCAAGCGCACGATTCGTTCCGGGGGTAAGGCCGCCAAAAACGCGTCCACAGGCTCCAAAAAATTGATGGCCTCCGTGCGGTAATGCATGGGAACCACCCAACGGACGCCCAAGTCGACCGCGATCCGGGCGGCGCGGGTTCCATCCAAGGTCGGCCCCCCACCCACGGGCAGGAAAAGCAGGTCCGGTCGGCCGATGGCCGCCGCCTGCTCCTCCCGCAAGTGACGTTGACCGAAATCACCAAAGTGACAGCAGGCAACTCCACCCAAACGGAAGACGAAAATCGTGTTTGGTCCCCGTTCCGTCCCCGCCGCCGGATCGTGTTCACCGGCCACGGCGACGACCTGCCCCACCGCCGAGGCGAATTTGCCGGCGGTGGAACGAACCACCTGAGGGGCTCCGCCCACAACCTCCACTCCGTTATGGTCTAAATGCTCTTGGGTGACCAACACCAAATCGGCCTCCACCCCGGCGATGGGGGGATAGCCGAACCGCAGACCGCGACCGGCCGCCGCCTCCATGGAGCCGAAGGGATCGATCACCACCGTGTGCCCTTCATTTTGCAGCCGGAAAGCGGCCTGACCGTACCAGCGGATGGACATCGTCGAATTTGCTCTCTCCCCGCATCTTGATTAAATCGTTAATCCATTTTATACTCCCCACGGATGCCCGGGTCAAGCCCGCCGTCTCCCCGGCCGACGTATGCAAACAGGTCCGCCCATGGTTAAACCAACCGCGGCTATGGTAAGATAACCATGCGGGATCCGCCCGGCGTCTGTTTTTCCCTTGGCCGGTTCCGAGCCGAGCCGGATGGCATCTTTGGCCGCCGCTTCGCCCAAAAGGCTCCATCCGGCCGGAAAAACACATCCGCAGCAATCGGAGGCGACCACAGATGCATTATTTGGCCATCCTGAATTCGGCGTGTTGGGGCCTTTTCTTCGCGGTCTGGATCGGCGGCGCCCTTTACAACGCCTTCGCCGGCCCACGCATAACGCGAAGGGGTTCCTCCGGTGGCACGTGGTCCTGGTTGCTGATGGGGATTGCGGTCTACTACATTTTGCAGATCTCCCCCTTGCAACCTTGGCCAGCCAACTTCCTGTTTTTCTCACTTTTTTTCCATTTACTAGGCGCCGTCCTCTTGGTGGCCAGCACCCTCTTCGCCCTATGGGCGCGGTTCGTTTTGGGTACGATGTGGTCGTCGTTCGTCGTGGTCAAGACGGACCATCATCTGCGCACGGAGGGACCCTATCGGATCACCCGTCATCCCATCTACACCGGAATCCTGGGCATGATCCTCGGTTCGGCGCTGTCCGTGGGGCCATGGGCTTTGTTCGCTCCGTTGGTGGCCCTGGCGGTGTTTCTGGGCAAGATGCAAAGAGAGGAGCGGCTGTTGCAGGAAACCTTCGGCCAAGCCTACGTGAAATACATAAGCCAGGTGCCGCAATTGATTCCCGGCTGGAAGGGATGGAGCCACCGCCCAACGGATTCGTGAGAGGTCACCGTGGGTCCCCCGACCCCGCTCCTTGCCGGAGGTCGCCGGGCTCCTCTGCGTGGCCGCACGGCGCGCCCTAAAGGTTGATGACCTCCTCCAGTCGCCGCCGGAGATGCTCGAGGCTTATGGGAATCATCTCCACCGGCAACCCGGTGAAGACGGCGAATTCCCGCGCTTTTTCTTGCTCCAGGGGCAATATGCCGGTGTCGAGCAACAGCAGGCGGTCGTAGCCCGCGAAAAGTTCCCTGGCCGCGCTTTCCTCGCAGCGCAGTTCTTCGACAAACATCTTGCGCCAGTTCTCCAGCCACCCGACGCTCAGGTAGAATGTCTTCCCTCCGGCGTCCAGTTCGGCCAGTCGGTCACCCAGGAGAGCCTCGATGCAGTTTACGGCCTCCAGCAGCCGGCCGCCGTGGGCCGCGACCATCTCCACCATGGCCGGATGACAGGCCTGCCCGTAAACGACGGCCGGCGCCTGGCCGGTTGCTTCCCGCAGGCTTTGCCCGAGGGTTTTGGCAAGTCTCCCGAAGTCCACGTGGAGACCAGGGTCCAGGTAGGTGACCGTTACGTCTTTTCCCGCCAGGAGATACTCCACTTCCCTTTGCAACATCCCGCAGCAGAGGATTTTGCGGGGCGCCGCCCCCTCCGCCCCCTCCGCCGCTTCCGCCATCCGGCTCATCTGGTTCCCTCCTTCTTCTCCCGGTACATCAGGGCGTCCACCCGCTCGAGGAACTTCAGCAGGGATTCCCCCCGGTACTCCTGGATGCCCGCGGAGATGGACACCCGGTCGAACCTCCCGGCGACCTTTTCCCGCAGGCGCTCCACGATCCTGGTGGCCGTCCGCTCGTCAACTCCGGGCAGGAGCAGGGCAAACTCGTCGCCGCCGAACCTGGCCGCCACATCCACCCCTTCCCGGATGCACGAACGCAGGAGCTTCCCCAGTTCCCGCAGAACGTTGTTGCCGGCCACGTGCCCATACCGGTCGTTATATTGCTTAAAGCTGTCCAGATCGATCATCACCAGGGAAAGACGCTGCCTGGTGCGCAAGCTCGCAGCCATTTCCCGCTGCAGGGCCTTCTCGAAATAGGCGAAGTTGTGCAACCCGGTGAGGCCGTCCAGGCAGGCGGCCGCGCGCATCCTGCCCACCCAGCGGTAGGCGCGCCATTGGACCAGGAACAGGAAGACAAAGACGAGACTCAGGCCGGCCACCCGCTCCACGGTCTGAGGCAGCATGGTCACAACCAAGCTGACCGCGTAGGCGGCCACCAGGATCCAGGTGACTTTTCCGAACACTTTCCGTTTTCCCCTCCCCGGGGGCCACGCGAAAGCCCTTCAGTTGCCCAAGGACGACAGGGGCGCGGGGATCCGTCCGCCCCGCCCGACGAAGCGCGCCGGTGAATGGGCGTTCACCGCCATGACCGGCGCCCCGCCCAACAGTCCTCCCCACTCCACCGTGTCCCCCGCCACCTTCCCCGGCACGGGGATCACGCGGACCGAGGTGGTCTTGTGGTTGATCACCCCAATGGCCGCCTCGTCGGCAATCATCCCGGCGATGGTTTCCGCCGGCGTGTCTCCCGGCACGGCGATCATGTCGAGACCCACCGAACAGACGGCGGTCATGGCCTCCAGCTTCTCCAGGGAGAGCGCCCCGAGGCGCGCCGCCTCCCGCATTCCGGCGTCCTCGCTCACGGGGATGAAGGCACCCGAGAGGCCACCCGGGTTGGCGGCGGCCATGGCCCCGCCCTTTTTCACCGCGTCGTTCAATAAGGCCAAGGCCGCCGTGGTCCCCGGCCCCCCGCACCGCTCCAGACCCATGGCCTCCAGCACCGCGGCCACGCTGTCCCCCACCGCCGGCGTCGGCGCCAGGGAAAGATCCACGATGCCAAAGGGGATGCCCAGTTCCCGCGAGGCCATCCGCCCCACCAGTTCCCCCATCCGTGTGACCTTGAAGGCCATCCGCTTGATGACGTCGGCCAGTTCCCCCAGGTCCGCCTCCGGGTGGGCCTGCACGAAGATCGGAA
>JAJZBP010000133.1 GCA_021798855.1 Bacillota bacterium | reverse complement strand
CGATGATGTACTCCCTCTTCCGCATCCGCTTTCTCCCGACCATCTTCGCCTCGGCCAAGTCCGCCGCTGACATGGGGCTGGCCACCGCGCAGATCGGCAGCATCCTCCACTTTCAGCACGGCCTGCCCCCCACGGCCCCGAACGACTTTACGATCATGAACCAGACCAGTCTCCTGAGCACCCTGCAGGGGATCACCGGCACTTTGACCTTCCTTCTCGCCGGCATCGCCGCCATCTCCCTCCTGGTGGGCGGCATCGGGATCATGAACATCATGCTGGTGTCGGTCACCGAGCGCACCCGGGAGATCGGCATCCGCCGGGCGGTGGGCGCGAGGCGCGGCGATATCCTGACCCAGTTTCTCCTGGAGGCTCTGACCCTGAGCCTTGCCGGGGGCGCCATCGGCATCGTCCTGGGCGTCGGTCTTTCCCGGCTGGTCACCGTCCTCGGCCATCTCCCCAGCGTGGTCTCCCTGTCGGCCATCGTGGTGGCCTTCGTCTTCTCCGCCTTGGTGGGCGTCGGTTTCGGCGTTTATCCGGCCTACCGGGCCTCCCGCCACAACTTGGTGGATGCCCTGAGGTACGAGTAGCATCCGGCGGGCGGCGCGATCCCCGGATTTTTCATCCCAGGCGTTCCAGGCAGCAGCCGCATAACGGATGCGGGTAAGCGTTTGCGTTCTTTAAGCTGTTGGGCGGAAACCTTCCGCAAAACAACCCCATCTCGCCCCCCCTCCGGAGGAAAAAGAAACGGTGCGCACCACTTTCAATGCGGCGCGCACCGTTTTTTCCGATATGCTCTTTACGTCACCGGGTGCCGCCGAAGCAATTCCGTCGGCGTTTGAATGGCTATCCCTCCCCATGAGCCCAGTTGCAAGAGATGGTCATCTCCGGAAATAATCCTGTCGGCAGCGGAGGCGATGGCCGCCTCCAAAATCCGGTTGTCCGCAGGACCCTCTCGTATGACTTGAAGGGAATGGGATGGGTACACCAAGTGCTCCGACCGATGTAGAAAGGTGAGTAGTTCCGCCAATTCGGGCCGGGAAGCGATAGCTGACAGTTTTGGAGATCGCAAAACGTTAGCCAGTTCCGCCAAAAGTTCAGGGCTGGTCCGGAACTGAAAAACACCGCAAAGACATCCCCTGAGAACTTCCGCCGGCGGTCCAGCCCAGCCGATACCGGACACCAACACATTGGTGTCCAAGACCAGTTTCACCGTTCTTCCCTGGCGTGGGCAATGGCCTGGGCAACTGCATCCGGCGACACGCGGCTTTCCGCCACTGCCCGGTGCAGTTGTTCAAGTGACTCTTCCAGATGCCGCGCTGAAACCGCCGCCTCCAATCGCTCCAATTGCTCAAATCGTTCTACACTTAGGAGAACCGCTGCCTGCCCGCCCCTTAGGGTCAGCACCACCGGCTTTTGACTCGCTTCCTCCACCAGTTTCCCCAGTTGTTTGCGAGCGTTTTCCACATTGATAATTTTGTTCAGCATTTTAAATTCGCACCTCAACGTTAATCTTAATGTTCGGCTTGAGACATGTCAACTGACCTGACCAAAAACGATGATGAAACGGGTACACGACAATTCTGTGAGGAAATAAAAGGGATTTATCAGGACCGGTTGGCTCTTCGGTGCTTGGGAGACAATGGCTGGTGGAATGATTTAAAAAGAGTGGGATGAGGACCATCCTGCAGGATGGTCCTCATCCCACTCTTCACCAACCTTCCCCCGCCCTTAATGAAAGGCACCGAAGAGCCAGGACATGGGGAGGTAATAGGTTGAGGGGGCCTGGCGGCCCCGTTTTCGGGCATACTCCATCTCTTAGGGTACAACTTCCAGGGAACTAAGCTACTTTGGTCAATGCGCCTTGGTTTGCAGCTTTGTACCTGTTCCAGAAGGCATCGAACTGGCCACTGAGGAAGGAACAACGCAAGGCCAGCATGGCATTGGCATCCTTCTCGCTCCAGAACATGCCGGAACGTTTGAAACGTTGCCAGATAACCACCTTGCAGCCGGCCTCCACCACGCCGGAACCGACGCAAAGCCCTTGAGCACGGAAAGCGGCGTAATCCATGCGCTGTCGGTTCCCGCTAAAATAATCGTACTCTTTCCTGGCTTCGACGCCCTTTTCACCGCCTGCCTTGGTATGAGCACCGATGGCGGTTAAGACAGCTTCCATGTTCGACGCCTCCAACTAAGCATGGCGGTCCGCGGCCCAGTTGGCAGCCAGATCCGTGCCGACGCCGAAGATAATCCCGGCAAGTCGGCTCAGGTGCTCCTTGGCATGGAAAAGATCCACGATCTGAATGGCCAAGGGAATGATCATCTCGGCAATGGCCCAGATCCAGCGGGCACCATCGGCGATGACCACCTGCCGTTTGGCCTGGAAAAAGCCCCGGCGGGTCAACTCACGCTCCACCCGCTGGGCGAAGGGAGGAATCCAATTCGGATGAGCAGTGTTCCAGGCGGAGCTTTCGATGGCCGCCGAGAAACGAGTGGAACCGTTGTCCCGCACCAGCAGGCCGTCCTCGTCGCGGGAATCGGCCGTCCAGGTCACGCATTCTTTAACTTCGCGGGTTTTGGCCGAACCGTCCGGTTGTTTGCCGGAGCGGCCGGCCAGTTCTTCCGGGCGCATCGGGATGCCCGTGCCGTCAACGCCGCACTACATGGTGGAACTGGCCGGGAGCGCCGGTTCGACGAAGGATGCTTCGTCTTGGGCAATGGCCGTTCCCAAACCTTTAGCGGCCCGTTCGACCCCTTTGGCATCCAGCGGCACCCCGGCCAACTCTTTGGGGAGAAGGGAGCCTTCCTGAAAGCTGGTGGTGGACCTCGCCAAGCCAGCCATACGGGTAACGCCTGGGGGAAGAGAACCTGAGCCGAAGCCGAGGAATTGATCTCTGGGGAAAAAACCTTGGCCGCAGGCAGGGCAATAATAATAAACCCGTTTCAGGGTGATGTTCCCCAAAACGGCGCTGAAGGTTTTCTCCCGCCGCACCACGTAACGGGCGGTGCCGCCGCAGGAGCAAGAGAGTTCCGGCCCTGAACGGGTCAGTGATATCGGCGTTGATTTTGCTCTCCAAGCATCGAGCGGCGATCTGGAGAGCCTTGCTGCGCAAGGCGGTTTCCACGGCTTCAAAGTCGGGGTTTTCAACAGTCTCTTGGCCTAAGAATATTTGGAGTTCCCTGGCGATTTCCGTCGCGAAGCCTGCTTTAATGCCCCCTTTTTAGCCGTTGCTTCCGCTCCGGCCTGGGTTAGTTCGAGTTTGGCATCGCAGATTCTTTCGTTGACCCCGATTAAATTTTGGGATAGCTCACGGTAATGATGGAAGGTGGCGATTTGGCTTTTGGTCTGCTCAACAGCAACACCTGGGGGGATGATTTTGGTAACGGTTTTCCCCTTGATGGCGTGCGTTAAAGACCAACTCGGGCCATGGCCTTCACTCCCATCTTTGGCGCAATGGCAATTTGGTTTACCACATTTACGAAAACGAGGGACTAAGCTACCAGGTCGCATGTCCTCGATCTCGGCGAGTTGTTCTTTAAGCTCGCTTCGTTGGCGTAAGAGTTCTTCCAAGGTTGGGCAGGGCAATAATACCCCTCCTTCTGACAGCATTAAACGCTGTCAGAAGCATAGCATAAAATGCCTGTTCACGTCAATTCTTGGCGTGATTCACTTTAAAGTCGTGCACCCCGATGAAACACCAAGCTTGACCATGAAGGTTCAACTTGAAATTTAATCCGGCGGCAGCCTATTTTGCCGAATGCTGCCTGCCGAGTACCGCCGACGATGTTCCCTTCCGCCACCTGCAGTCGGGCCTAAAGTCTGAGGTTTGGGAAGAGGAGACTCAAGCCGTCCGCGGCCATCTGGACGGCCACCACCGCCAGCAAAAGCCCCATCAAGCGGGTGACTATGTTGATTCCGGTGGGGCCGAGCCGTTGCCCTATGCTTGGGGCCGACCGGAAAATGAAATAGGTGAGCAGCAAAACCGTTCCGACCGAACCGAACACCAATAAGTCACCAGTGAGCAAGCCACCGTGGGCTCCAAGAGCCATGACGGTGGCGATGGTTCCAGGCCCCGCCAACAAGGGCGTTCCCAAAGGCGTAACGGCCACGTCGTCTTCTTCCCCTTCCTCCTCTCGCGGATGGTGCATATGGGAGGGATTGGCCTCCAGCAGGCGCAAAGCAATGGTGAAAAGGATAATTCCTCCAGCCACCCGAAAAGCATTCAAGGTGATGCCAAAAATCCCAAGAATCATTTGGCCGAAAAGCGCAAACACCATTACAATAGCGAAAGCCACCACCACCGCTCGGCGAGCAATACGGCGTTGTGCATTCCCATCCCGGTCCGCCGTCAAAGCGAGGAACACCGGGACATTCCCCACCGGGTTAAGCACCGCAAAGAGGGCAATCGTCAAATGGATCCATAAAGTGATTAAGCTCACCCACCTGCCCCCTTAAGCACCATCCAAAATCACCTGATCGTAAAAAGCCTGAGCACCTTATTTCATCGCCCGACAGGACGTGCCCTGCCGAGGAACACCGCGCAACCCAAAAGGCACCCGGGCCGCCTTTTGCATTATTCGGTAAATTAGGCAGAATTTCAACGCTCTCTTGCGCCGTTCCGGCGAAGCATCCCGTCCACCAATCTTCGCCAAACCGTGAAATCGTCAAGGTTTTCCCGGATAATCTGCATAACCACGCCCGTCTTGGTGTGCAGGTAACCATGGACCACCAGATTCCGGAAGTTGACCATCTCCCTGATCGACGGTAGAAAATCGTCCGGGAGCTCGCCTTTTTCGGCCAAAAGCTCAAAGGCCTCGGCCGAATTTTCCGGAGCCCGCAGGTACAATTTGGCACACACATGAAAAGCGATGTCAATCATCGCTTGGATGGCGGACTGTAAAGCATATAGCGCACCGCCATAATCCAGTTTGTCTTTGGGTAGGGCTTCCAACAAACCGGGTTCATCCCGCAGGCGGCGTAAAATCGCCACCTGTTCGTCGATATAGAATAACCTTTCCTCGATGCGGTCCGGGCTGAGCTTCGGCGGTTCCGGCGGTACTTTCTCCATGGATCAACCCTGCCTTCGCGCGGCCAAATAGGTGCGGCGAAACGGATCGACGTCGTCGTTGAGGTGGGCCACCCGCTCAAGGAAACCGGAAACCCGCTCCAAGTCGGCAAGGTAAGCCGGCCGTGCGTCTCGCAACACCCGCATGACAAAACCCGTGTTTTCCTCCCGTAGCACGGTCACTCCGAACTTGTGTGGACCCCAGGAACCCAGGGCGCGGGCCAAGGCGGCCGCTTCTTTATCCGCCGCATCCATCCCCCAGGATGGGTCTTTCCCGTAGAGCTTTTCCGGCAGGATCAGGCCCGCGTCAATGTCCGATTTGGGCCTGACCATCTCCAGGGCGGAACCGAACAAGTATAGGCCCGCCACCTTGGG
The DNA here is from genome assembly GCA_021798855.1 of Bacillota bacterium. GTDB lineage: Bacteria > Bacillota > Sulfobacillia > JAJZIM01 > JAJZBP01 > JAJZBP01. Next base: position 538 of record JAJZBP010000133.1, on the reverse strand, counting down.
AAACCGTCCGGCGATCACTCGGATATGGGCTATCAACCCGTCAAGGTTGATTTGCCGCAGGTCGCCCAGTTTTTTGCCCGTGTAGACCTCCGGTTCGGTTGGGAGCATCGGCCAACACCTCTTTCCACTAAATGTTAGCACGGTTCGCCACCCCGGTCAACCTTGCCCCTGCGCTCCCCGAGGGCTTTCTCCGCCGGACCCACTCCGCCCCCCGGCACGCATACCTTACAGGGCACCAAAAAACGTCGAAGCCTCCGGGTTTTCCCCGAAGGCTTCGACTAAATTTAATTCCGGCGGCGGCCTGTTTTGCCACGGGAGGGGGCGCCCAACGTGCCGGCGGCACGTTGGGGGAGGCTCCCGCCCCCCGGCACGCACCTTATAGGGCACCAAAAAACGTCGAAGCCTCCGGGTTTTCCCCGAAGGCTTCGACTAAATTTAATTCCGGCGGCGGCCTGTTTTGCCACGGGAAGGGGCGCCCAACGTGCCGGCGGCACGTCGGGGGAGGCTCCCGCCCCCCGGCACGCACCTTACAGGGCAC
>JAJZBP010000132.1 GCA_021798855.1 Bacillota bacterium | reverse complement strand
GTCTTGTGGGGATCGCTTTGGGCAAAGAGGTTATTGGGGAATGCTGAAACTGGTCGTGGCTCCGGACTCGTTCAAGGGTAGCCTCGATTCCCGGCAGGCGGCCGCGGCCATCGCCCGGGGTCTGGAAGCGGCCTTGCCGGACGCCGAAACGGTCCGTGTTCCCCTGGCCGACGGCGGGGAGGGAACCACGGACGTCCTGCTGGCGGCCGCGGGTGGGGAAAAACAATTCCTGCGGGTGCAGGGACCGGGGGGAGCGGACCAACCCGTCGAGGCGGCTTGGGGCCGCCTGGCCGACGGCACCGCGGTCGTGGAGGTGGCGGCGGCCTCCGGGCTGCCCATCGCCCGGCCCGGCGACGGTGGGCCGTTGCGTCGCACCAGTTTCGGGGCCGGACAATTGGCGCGGCAGGCTCTGGCCGTAGCGGACGGCGCGCCCGACCGGCGGGCGAACGGGCGCAAGAGGCGGCTCATTTTGGCTCTCGGCGGCAGCGCCACGGTGGACGGGGGCTGCGGTTTCCTGCGCGCCCTGGGTTACCGTTTTCTGGACGCCGAAGGGAAGGAACTGGAGGCGGTGGGGGGGGAACTGATCAGGATCGCCGCGGTGGACGCCACGCATCGGGATCCGCGACTGGTAGAGACCGATATCCTGCTGGCGTGCGACGTTTGGTCGCCCCTGTTGGGAGCGCGGGGAGCGGCGCGCCTCTTCGGCCCCCAGAAGGGAGCCGGACCGGCGGAGGTGGAGTTCCTGGAGGCTGGCCTCCTCCACCTGGCGGAATTGACCGCCGGGTACACGGGGATGGCCGTGCAGAATTTTTCCGGCGGCGGAGCCGCCGGTGGGATGGGCGCTTTCCTGGCGGCCTGGCTGGGAGGGCGGCTCCGCCGGGGAGCGGATCTGGTGCTGGAAGCCGCCGGTTTGCGGGAAAAGCTGACCGGAGCCACGGCCGTCTTCACCGGCGAGGGCCGGGTGGACGCGGGAACAATGGAGGGCAAAACACCGCTGGCGGTGCTGCGGGCGGTGGGGAGAAACTGCCCGGTGTTCGTGCTGGCGGGTGAATTGGGCGCCGGGGCGGACCGGTTGTTGGAGACCGGGGCGGCCGGAATCCTGGCCGTAGTTCCCGGGCCGGTTTCCAAAGAGGAGGCCATGGCCCGGGGGGAAGAATACCTGGCGGCGGCGGCCCGTCGCTTGGGCCGGATGCTGGGGCGGTTTTGGGCGGGAGGAACAGGGGGGGAGTGACGGTGTCGGGCGGGAACGGGAACGGCAACGGGCGGCAACCCAAACCGCGGGTTTTTTTGAGCGGCATCCTGCCGGCGCCCGCGTTGCAACCACTGCAGGAAGGCGAATTCGACTGCGCCTGGTGGGAGGGTGAAGGCAACCTTCCCCGTGAGGTTCTCCGGCGGGAGGCCGCCGGGGCCGACGGGCTGGTCACTTTTCTCAACGACCGAGTGGACGAGGAACTGCTCAACTTGGCGCCCCGGCTGAAAATCGTGGCCAACGTCGCCGTCGGCTACGACAACTTCGATTTGGCCGCCGCCACCAGGCGGGGCATTCTGCTCACCAACACCCCCGGGGTCCTCACCGAGGCCACCGCGGACCTGACCTTCGGCCTGCTTTTGGCCGCCGCCCGCCGCTTCGGGGAGGGCCGCCGCCTCCTGGACAGCGGACGCTGGCAGGCGTGGTACCCGTTGCTCCTGGCCGGTCAGGAACTGAACGGCGCGACCTTGGGCATCGTCGGTTTGGGCCGCATCGGCCAGGCCGTGGCCCGTCGCGCCCTGGCTTTCGGAATGAAAATCGCCTATGCCGGCAGGCGACCCGTTGCCGGCGCCGCGCGGTTTGGGGCCGAATTTCGTCCGCTGGATGAACTGCTGCGGACCGCGGATTTCGTGTCTCTCCACTGTCCCCTAACCCCCCAGACCTTTCATCTGATCGGCAGGAAGGAGATCGCCATGATGAAGCCGACGGCGGTTTTGGTGAACACGTCCCGCGGGGCGGTGGTGGACCAGGGCGCCCTGGTGGAAGCCCTCGGGGCGGGTCGGATTTTTGCCGCCGGCCTGGATGTCTTCGAGGAGGAACCATTGGCGCCGGAACATCCGCTTTTGAGCTTACCGAACGTGGTGTGCACGCCCCATTTGGGCAGTGCAACCCATTCCACCCGGCTCGGAATGGCCCGGCTGGCCGTGGAAAACCTGGTGCGGGGTTTGGCGGGGGAACGCCCGCCCAACCTGCTCAACCCGGAGGTGTTTGACCGTTGATCCCCGTAATCGGGATCATTGGCTATTCAGGCTGGGGCAAGACCCTGCTGGTGGAGGCGCTTTGCGCCGAACTGACCCGGCGCGGCCGACGGGTGGGCACCCTCAAGCACGACGGCCACGGCCATTCCTATGACCGGGCCGGTTCGGACACCTGGAGGCACCGGCGCGGCGGCGCGGCGGCCAGCGTGGTTTTTTCGGGCACGGGAATGGCCCTTTTCGGGAACGGCGCCGGGATGGAAACCGCTCTACGCTGCCTGGAGGCCTGTGTGCCCGACCTGGATCTGGTGATCCTGGAGGGCTTTTCCCAGGGGGCTCATCCCTGCATCCTGATTGGTGATGAAAAGCGGCCCCAACCGCCGGGCCGTGTCCTGACGACGCTGCCGGCGTTAACCGGGGAAGGTTCCCTGTCGTCGGAAACGCTGGCGCGGTTGGCCGAGTTGATCGAGGGAGAAGCCGCGCGGCAGATTGCGGCGACCGTTCCGACTGGCTAAAACGGCAAACCGAGGTGGAGACATGTTCGAGCAACGAAACGGAATCCTTTTCATCGGCGGGTGTTCGTCGCTCGATCTGGCGGCAAGTTTCGGCACCCCGCTTTACGTCATGGACGAGACGGTGATCCGGGAGAACTGCCGGAGTTATCTGGCCGCGTTCGCCGCGTACCCGGCGGCGGAAGTCCTCTATGCGTCCAAGGCCTGCATGAACCGGAGCATCTGCCGGATCATCGAAGAAGAGGGTTTGAGCCTGGACGTGGTGTCGGGAGGCGAATTGCACACGGCTTTGGCCGTGGGCTACCCTCCGCAGAGAATATATTTTCACGGCAGCAACAAGACTTTGGCGGAAATGGAGTACGCCCTGGAGGCCGGAATCGGTTGCTTCGTCGTCGACAGCGGGCGGGAGCTGAACCTGTTGTCCGGCCTTGCGTCGCGCCGGGGGCGGGCGGCGAGGCTGTTGCTACGGGTGACGCCGGGAATCGAGGCCCACACGCACGAGTTCATCCGCACCGGCCAATTGGATTCCAAGTTCGGTTTTCCCCTGGCCACCGGTCAGGCCATGGAGGCGGTGGAGCAGGCCTTGCGGCTTCCTTTCCTGGAATTGGCGGGTGTCCACTGCCACATCGGATCGCAGATCCTGGACACCGAACCCTTCGTCCTGGCGGCGGAGGTCATGCTGGACTTCTTGGCCCAGGTGCGGGCGAAGACGGGAAGTGCCTTGACCGTTTTGGACCTGGGGGGAGGACTGGGGATCCATTACGTGGATGAGGACGACCCGCCCACCATCGCCGCGTACGCGGCGTCCATCGTCGCCAAAGTGCGGGAGAAAACGGAAGCGTTGGGTTTGCCGACACCGCGCCTCCTGGTAGAGCCGGGGAGGTCCATCGTCGGTGAGGCCGGGGTCACCCTTTACAGCGTGGGGACGATCAAGGAGATTCCGGGGGTGCGGACCTACCTGTCGGTGGACGGCGGCATGGGGGACAATCCGCGGCACGCCCTTTACGGCTCCCGTTACCGGGCGCTGCTGGCCAACAAGGCCGGATTCGCTCCGCGGATGAGGGTGACGGTCGCCGGGCGGCACTGCGAGTCGGGGGACATTCTGATCCGCAACCTGGAGTTGCCGGCGGCGGCGGAGGGGGATATCCTGGCGGTCCTGGCGACGGGGGCCTACAACTATTCCATGTCCAGCAATTACAACCGTTTCCCGCGACCGGCCATGGTGCTGGTCGGCGGCGGCAGGGCGGAGTTGATCGTCCGCCGGGAAACCTATGCCGATCTGGAGGCCCTGGATTTGGTGCCGGACCGCCTTGGGGCCGGCAGGCCGACGGCGTTGCCCGCGGCCGGAGAGGAGTAGGTTTGCGCGGTGCTTTTGGGCAATTGGGGGTTGGCCGGGCTGCTCATGGCTCTGCCGGGAATGGTTTTGGCCCTGGTGTTCCACGAATACGCGCACGCGCTGACGGCGACCTGGCTGGGGGATCCGACGCCGCGTCTGTCCGGGAGGCTGTCCCTGTCGCCCCAGGCCCATTTGGATCCGTTGGGGACGATCCTTTTTCTGGTGGCGGGCTTCGGTTGGGCCAAGCCGGTGCCCATCGCACCCTGGCGGATGCGTTGGCGGCGTTGGGGTGAGGTGGCCACCGCGGCTGCCGGACCGGCGGCCAACCTGACGCTGGCTTTTGTGCTGGCGGTGTTGGAAATTTGGCTGATCCGGCGCGGCTTTGGCGGGCCCGTGCAGCAAATAATCGGCGAAGGATTCCTGCTGAACCTCTCTTTCGGCTTGTTCAACCTTTTGCCGGTCCCGCCCCTGGACGGTTCGGCCATTCTGGGAGGGTTCCTCAGTTCACGGCAGGGGACCATCCTGGCCGGGCTCAACAATTACGGTGGCCTGCTCCTGCTCGTCCTGGTTTTGTCGGGATTCTTCTGGCGGATCTTCGGCCCGGTGCTGTCCACGGTGGCCGTGGCCTGGCAGTCTGGTGCCGGAACCATGTTCGCGCTGTTTTGGGGAAGGGGGCCGGGATGAATTACCGGACGCGTCTGGAGGTTTTCGAAGGCCCGCCGGATTTTCTCCTGTACCTGGTGGAGGAAGGGCTTCTCCCCGTCACCGAAATACCCCTTGGGGAGTTGACCCAAGGGCTGCGGGAAGAGATGGAAAGGTTGGAGGCGGATGACGCCGGAAATGGTTTGGTGGTGTCCGCTCTGCTGTTGTGGCGCAAGGCCAGGGCGCTCCTGGAACCATCGGGGGAGGCGGATGACGGGCCGGCGGAAACCGAGGTGGAGGTAGGCGAGCGCCGGGCCAGGCTGGCTGAACAATTGGCTCTTTACGGGCTGATCAAGCAAACGGCCGAACGGTTGGCTGTGCGGGAAATGCACACACGGCGACATTTCCGGCGTCCGGCCGGCCAACCGGGCGCCGGACCGTTGCCGTTCTCCCACCGGGAGGAAGCGTTGTCGCTGGAAAGGCTGTGGCAGGCCCTGCAAGGTTTGCGGAACCCGTCACGGGAGACGGTGAAAATCCCCTCACCTCTGGAAGTTTCGGTGGAGGAGGTCATGGCGGATATAATGAGGCGACTCCATCGGGGAACGGGGCGGGGACGAAGGCTCGCCTTGACGTCGCTACCGGCTCCCGAAGGACCCGCCAAAGGGTTGATCGTCTTTTTCCTGGCCGTCCTGGAATTGGTCCGGCGGGGCGCGGTAGCCGTCATCCAGGAGGGGCCGTTAGAGGAGATCTTCCTGCTCGGCCTGCGAGCGGAAGCGGAGATTCCGCTCGTCGCCGGAGGTTGCCGGTGTCCGACCTAACCGAAATTTCTTTGGAAGCCATCTGTGAGGCGGCGCTGTTTGTTTCACCCCGCCCTCTTTCGCCCAGGAGTCTGGCCGCCCTGTCCGGGCGGACGGAAAAGGAGGTCCGGGCGGCTCTGGCCGGTTTGCGGGATCGCTACGAGGGGGGGGGCGGCGGATTGGTGGTCCAGGAGGTGGGCGGCAAGTTTCAGTTGGTCACTTGCCGAGAGTTGGCGCCGTTTTTGGAAAAGCTGACGGGCCGCCCCAGGGAGGTCGATCTCTCCCGGGCGGCCATGGAAACCTTGGCCGCCGTGGCCTTCCACGGCCCGGTCACCCGAGGGGACATTGAGGCCATGCGAGGGGTGAACTCCGAGGGGGCGCTGATCACCCTGATCGAAAGGGACTTGGTTCGGGAGGCCGGGCGCAAGGAGACTCTCGGACGTCCGTTTCTTTACGTCGTTACCGGGGAGTTTTTTCGAAGG
>JAJZBP010000131.1 GCA_021798855.1 Bacillota bacterium | reverse complement strand
CGGACGGTCTGCCGCCTGCGCCACGAGCACGGTCCTCGGACGGTCTGCCGCCTGCGCCACGAGCACGGTCCTCGGACGGTCTGCCGCCTGCGCCACGAGCACGGTCCTCGGACGGTCTGCCGCCTGCGCCACGAGCACGGTCCTCGGACGGTCTGCCGCCTGCGCCACGAGTCAAGCGGCGGGCTTGAGTGCGGAGCCGAATCCGACCGTTTCCGGGTCTTTTTGTCCAGGTTCCGTTCCATCGGTGCGTGAGCGCCTTGTCAACGGTTGTCCGAGCTGTCGCAAGCTGAACCCGGACGACGCAAATCCGTGAAAATGCGTGGGGTGGACGACGGCGCCGAGTTTGCCCGGCGGTTGGGACGCTCGCGCCACCGGGCTGGCTTTGGTCGATTTTGCGGCGCATGCGCACTCCGTTCGTGCGGCGTTGGTCGATCTTGCGGCCTGCGAGCCACGAGGTGGTTTCGTCCAGGAGAGCAAAGCACTTTGCTTTTTTGAGATCTCGCATGGGAAGAGGCTGGTGTGCGGGAGGCAGGCACGAAATTGCACCTGAAAAAGTTGAGTATTTTTGGCTTTAAGTCTTTTGCTGAACCGGTGGAGATGGAGTTTTCCCCCGGAGTAACCGTGGTGGTTGGCCCCAACGGGTCAGGCAAGAGCAATGTTCTGGACGCCATTCGCTGGTGTTTGGGTGAACAAAGCTCCAATGCCCTGCGGGGGGATCGCCAGACGGCACTGATTTTTGCCGGGTCCGCCAAGCAAAAACCCCTTGGCGTGGCGGAGGTTTCCCTGACTTTCGACAATTCCAGCGGCCGTTTGCCTTTGGATTTTGCGGAGGTGACCATCACCAGGCGTTTGGACAGGGGTGGCGCCGGCGAATACGCCATCAATCGCGTCCCCTGCCGCCTCAGGGACGTTTGGGAACTCCTGGCCGGAACCGGCTTGGGTCCCAAGGGGTTGGCGATCATCGGCCAGGGGAAACTGGAGGAGGTCTTGACCGCATCCCAGGAGGAGCGGCGAGGTTTCTTGGAGGACCTGGCCGGAATCGATAAATACAGGAAGCAAAAAAAGGAAGTTTCCGATAAACTTGAGGACACCGAGAAGTACATTTGCCGCGCGGAGGATAACCTGACGGAAATGCGCCAGCGTCTCGGCACCTTGGAGAAAGAGGCCGGCGCATGGGAAGCGGCGAACCATTACCGAAAAACGGAAAGAGATCTCAGGCGCTATCTGGCAGCGTGGACGCTGAGGGAGGCCGGGGCAAAGTTCGAACGGGCCGAAAAAAAACTACAGGCCGCTCAGGATCGGCTGCAGGAGTTGCAGCGGGGATGGGAAGAGGCCAAGGACGGGTTGGCAAGGCAGCAAAAATTGACGGAACGGTTGGAACGGGAAGCCGGCGAGCAACGTTCCAGGCTGGCGGTGGTCGAGCGGGACCAGGAAAGGGCGCGGGAAGCCGCGGTGTCGGCCGGGGGCAAGCTTGCCTTTTGGCTGGGGGAAAGCAACAGCCTGCGGGCGGAAATCGGTGCGTTACAGGAAAGCGCCGGGTACTTCGAGGTCACCCGGCGGACGGAGAAAAACAGTCTCGGCGAGTTGGGGCGCGAGCTTTCCCGCATCAGCCGGATGGTCGGCGATTCTGAACATGAACTTGCGCAGGTCGCGGCGCGGGATCACCTGGGGCGAGAGGAAGCACGGGAACGATCAAAGCGGCTCGACGATTCCCGCAGCCTGTTGCGGAGTTTGGAAAATCAAGCATCTCTGCTGCGCCAGGAAAGGCAGTTTCTGGGTCAACAGAAGGAAGCGATGCTCGCACGGAGAAAACGTTGGGAGCAGGAATCGATGCTCCGCCGGCGGGAGATCGGGCAGGTCGGTTTGGAACATCGGGAACGGGAGTTGGCCCTGGCGGCACTGAACCGGGAAGCGGCGGAATTGGATAAAAAGGGGGTCTCCCTGGGTGCCGGGTTGCGGAGTGTGGAGACGGCTTGCGGAGAACATCAGAAACAGTTGGGCAAGGCGGTTTCCCGCTTGGGCGCCTTGCGGGAACTGGAGGAAAACCTGAGCGGCTACAATCAGGGTGTTCGTTTTGTGCTGGAGGCAGCCAAGCGCGGGCAGATTGCCGGGATCCACGGGATCGTGGGCGGCGTCATCCGGGTGGAGAAAGGCCTGGAAAAGGCGTTGGAAGTAGCCTTGGGGGCCGCTGTGCAGGACGTCGTGGTCGAGACGGACGAAGCGGCGAAACGGGCCGTCGCTCACCTAAAAGCCCAACAGGGGGGGAGGGCCACCTTTTTACCCCTGAACACCATCACCCCAAGACCATCCCCGACGTTGCCGGAAGCGGATGGAGTCTTGGGGTGGGCCAAGGATCTGGTGAAATTCGACCCCGTTTACGCTGGGGTTGTTTCTTGCCTGCTGGGCAGGGTTCTGGTGACGGAGGATCTTGAGCGGGCGCTGGCTTTGGGCAGGTTCAGCGGGTACCGTTACAAAATTGTAACCAGGGGAGGGGAAATCCTACATCCCGGGGGCTCCATCACCGGAGGCAGTTGGGGAGAGCGGGGGGGGAATTTATTGAGGCGGCGCCGGGAACAGGAGGAGTTGGCCGACATGGTGGAAAATGGCCAACGGGCGCAACACCGGTTGGAGCGCCGGCAAAATCGCCTCCGAATTCTCGTGCATGCCGTCAGGGAGCGTTTGGAGGAAAAAGAACGGCAAAAAGTCAGACTACAACTGACCATGGCCAGATCGGAGGAAAGTCTGCGTTCCCTGGAGAAACAAGGCGAAGCATTGCAGCGGGAAGGGGATGCTTTACAAAAAGAAGCCGCGGATCTTTCCGGAAACGAGGAGCGTCTGACGGGGGCAATTGCGGACATGGAGGCTTCCCTTTCCGCCAAGGGCTTGGAATGTGCAACCAACGAGGAGGAGACGGCGTTATTCCTGGCGGCACGCCGGGAGTTGGAAGAGCGGCGGACGGACCTGGAATCCCGCCTGGCCGGATTCAAATTGCAAGAAGCCGCCTTGCGCCAAAGGGAGGCCCAAGCGGCAACCGGAGTGGCCGAAGCCACCCGGGAAGCCGAGAGGGTTCGCTCGGAATTGGCGAAACGGGCCGAAGCTCTGCGCAAACTCGAGGCCAATCTGGCGGCGGCAGGAGAGGAGAGGGAAGCGGCGGACCTTTTGGCCGAACAAATTGGTGCTCAGATGGAGCGTCTGCGGGATGAAAGCTTGCGTCTTGAGGAACGGTTGGGAGAGCAAACAGATATCCGGCAAAAGGACGAACGGGCCTGCCGGCGATGGGAACAGGATCTGGCGGAGGAAGGCAAGGGAACGCAGGCACTGAGAGACGCGATGGTTCGCTTGGAAACGGAATTTTCCTTTTTGCAGGAACAGTTTCGCCGGGAGGCGGGAGGAGCCGAAGATCTGGAGGATGGCGTTGTCCCCGCCGGCGTTGCCTCTCCCGCCGATGCCCAAACCAGGCTGGAGGAAATCCGAATTAAATTGGCGGAACTGGGTCCGGTGAATCCCCTGGCCGGGGAGGAACACCAAAGGCTCCAGGAGCGATACGACGCTTTGAACGGGGAAGCGCAGGACCTGGCGAGGGCCAGGGGGGAGTTGTTGCGGGCGCTCGGCGTATTGGACAGGCGCATGGCCCAGCGGTTTTCCCGCACCTTCGGAGCGGTGCGGGAAAACTTTGCGCAAATTTGTCGCGAACTTTTCGGCGGCGGGGAGGGCGAATTGCGGTTGCGGGAAAATGCCGAACGGCCCATGGAGCAGGAGTTGGAAATCATGGTGCAACCACCGGGCAAGAAATGGCAGGGGCTGGATGTGCTGTCCGGTGGTGAGCGATCCATGGTGGCGATTGCCTTTTTGTTTTCTCTGGCCAAGACCAAATTGGCGCCCTTTTACATCCTGGACGAGGTTGAAGCGGCTTTGGATGAAAGCAACGTGGTCAGATACAACCGGTTTCTGCAAAGTTACGGGGGAAAAGGACAATTCCTGATTGTCACTCACCAGCGCCAGACGATGGAAGCCGCCGACGTGATCTATGGGGTGACCATGGAACCCGGGGGTGGTTCCAGAGTGTTGTCGCTGAGGTTGGCTGATGAACCGAACCGGGCACAGGCAGCGGAGGGCCAGGCTTTAGCGGCACAAGCCGGGGGGGTTCGAAATTCGAGAATGGCTCCGTATGACTGACGAGATTCGGGCGACCGTGGAAAAAGTCAGGCCGGTTTGGGACCGGATCCAGACCAGGGCGTGGCTTTTGCAGCGGAAGGTCCTGCGCCTGATGGGGGAGGAAGGAATCGGCGAAAGCGATTTTGCGCCGTCCACCGGTTACGGCTACGCAGACCGCGGGCGGGGCAAATTGGACCGGCTTTATGCCCGCTTTTTCGGCACGGCCAAGGCCTTGGTCAGACCGCAGATCGTTTCCGGTACGCATTCGATCGCCCTGGGACTTTTGGGTTTGGATCTGCACGACGGGGATGAGATCCTGCTGGCCACGGGCGAACCCTACGAAAGCCTGCGGGGAATCCTCAACGGTGCGCCGGGTTCCTTGGCGGAAAGGGGCGTCAGAGCGGTCACCGTGGCTCTGAACCAGGCCGGCAAACCGGATTTGCCGACTTTGGCCGCCGCCCTGTCGCCGCGCACCCGAGTGGTCTTCATCCAACGTTCCAGGGGATACAACTGGCGCCCGGCCCTCACGGTGGCGGAGATCGGTGAAACCATTGCGTATTTGCGCCGACAAAGGGCCGGCTTGGTGGTGGTGGTCGACAATTGTTACGGCGAGATGGTGGAGGATGAGGAGCCGTCCCATGTCGGGGCGGATTTGGTGGCCGGCTCCCTGATCAAAAATCCGGGAGGGGGAATCGTTCCCTGCGGCGGGTACCTCGCCGGAGCGGAGGAGTTGGTCGATCGGGCGGCGGCCAGGTTGACGGCGCCCGGCTTGGGAGGTGAAGTGGGGGCGAACCCACTCTCCTGGCGACTTTTCTTCCAGGGTTTTTTCCTGGCGCCCCACGTGGTCGCGGAGGCGCTGCAGGGTGCCGTCTTCGCCGCCGGATTTCTGGCGGACTTAGGGTTAGAAACTTCACCGGGTTGGGATGAGGCGAGGGGGGATATCGTCCAGGCGGTCAGGGTGGGGACGCGGGACAAACTGCTGGCTTTTTGCCGGGCCATCCAGGAAGCTTCGCCGGTCGACGCGCACGTTCGTCCCGTGGCCGGAGATGTTCCGGGTTACCGGGTGCCGGTGGTCATGGCCGCGGGTACATTTGTGCAGGGAGGCTCCCTGGAACTGAGCGCCGACGCGCCACTGGGCGAACCCTACACGGTCTACCTGCAGGGGGGGCTGACCAAGGAGCACACCATGGCGGCCGTGTTGCACGCCGCCGGCCGGCTCGCCGCCGAGTGATTTTTTGCCGCAAACGCTGAATAAAGGGGTGAAGCAAGGTGAACGCGGAACAGAAAGAGGGAGTGCTCCGCAAGGCCAGGGAAATGCACGTCAACTTCGTGCGTCTGCAATTCACCGACATTCTGGGAACGGTGAAAAACATGGCAATTCCGGTGGAACGGTTGGCGAAGGCGTTGGACGGGCAATTGATGTTTGACGGATCATCCATCGAGGGGTTCGTCCGCCGGGAAGAATCGGATATGTGCCTGTATCCGGATCCGGCGACTTTCACGATCTTTCCCTGGAAACCCAAGGACCGCTCGACGGCGAGGCTGATCTGTGACATCCACAACCCGGACGGCACACCCTTCGCCGGGTGTCCGCGCAATGCCCTGAAGCGGATCTTGACGGAAGCGGCGGAATTGGGCTATGACTGTAAAGTGGGGGCCGAGCCGGAATTCTTTCTCTTCCGGCTGGATGAAGCCGGGAAACCCAGCACGATCACCCATGATCAGGCCGGGTATTTCGATCTTTCTCCCTTGGACATGGGGGAGGAAGTTAGAAGAGACATGGTGCTGAATCTGCGGGAGATGGGCATTCCCATCAGTTCCTCCCACCATGAAGTTGCCGTCG
>JAJZBP010000130.1 GCA_021798855.1 Bacillota bacterium | reverse complement strand
CTCCTGCTGGGCCTGATCACGCTGGAAGTGATCACCGCGATCAACCTGGGGCGTCCCATCCTCGACTTAACCGTTTTGTCTTCCCTGCCCCTGCCGTTCATCCTCCAAATATGGCTGTTTCTCGCTTTCGGATTGGCCTTCGCCGTCAAGATTCCCCTTTTCCCTTTCCATGCGTGGATGCCCGGCGCTTACCTGGAGGCCCCCGCTCCGGTGACGGCGGCCCTGTCCGGGATCCTTTCCAAAGCGGGAATCTACGGCTTCCTGCGCTTTTCCTTCCTTCTGTTCCCCGCCGCCGCCGTCCATTTCTGGCCCTTGTTGGCGGGCCTCGGCTTGGCGGGGATGCTCTACGGCGCCTTTGTGGCGCTGACGGCCAAAGACACCAAGAGGGTGGTGGCCTTCTCCAGCTTCTCCCACGTCAACCTGATCGTGCTGGGCATTTTCGCCTTCAACCTACAGGGCATTGAAGGCGGTGTACTCCAAATGGTCAACCACGGCATCATCGCGGTGGCCCTCTTCCTTCTCCTGGGCATGGCCGAGGAACGAGGGTGGACGCGGGATCTGGACCGCCTCGGCGGCCTGGCCCGGCAGACTCCGGTTTTCGCCGGCCTCTTCATGCTGGCGGCGTTGGCCGCCCTGGGGCTTCCCGGCTTGAACGGATTCACCGGGGAGTTGCTCCTGCTCCTGGGTGTGTTCAGGACCGCACCGTGGCTGGCGGTGGTGGCCATGCTGGCCGTCGTGCTGGCCTCGGCTTACGCCATCCGCCTCCTGCAGGGGATTTTCCACGGGCCGGCGCCCGCGGACGGCGGCTCCCGGGCTATGAAGGATCTGCGCTGGAAGGAAGTGGCCTTGTTGGCGCCCCTATTCTTGTTGATCGTCGGCATCGGCTGGTGGCCCCGGCCGATACCGGCCTTGAGCGCCGCCGGCGCCCGGCGGACCCTGCAGGTGGTCCACAGGGGGGTGGCTTTGCAAAAGGGCAACATCCTCAGTATGGCCGTCCTTCCCCGCCCGGGTGGTGGCGCCGGAAGGGGCGCGCCGAAGGGTGAGTTCCCGGCCGGGGCGCAAAGCAAGCTGTTCCGGACAGTCGAGTTCCAGGGAGGTGGCCCGCAGTGAATTTCAGCGCAGCCGATTGGAGCGCCGCGGTTCCGGCCCTGGTGCCGGCCCTGGCCGCGGTGGTCATCTTGCTGATCGACCTGTTGCCGAGGGTGCGCAGGGGGTATGTGCTGTTCGTTTCCCTTCTGGGTCTGGCCGCGGCGGCTTTCCTGGCCCTCCCCTTCTGGGCAAATCCGCTGAGCGACGTCCTCGGCGGGATGATCTCGACCGATGGGTACGCCGTTTTTTTCGAATTGCTCTTCCTGCTGGTGGCCGGGTTGAGCCTCCTGCTCAGTTGGCATGAACTGACCCCCGGATACGCCGCCCTGACCCTCTGGGCCACGTCCGGCATGGCCCTGCTGGCCTCGGCCACCAACCTGATGACCATCTTCTTGGGGATGGAACTCCTCTCCCTGTCCCTTTACGTGCTGGTCGGTTTCTCGCCCCGGCGGGACGGGGAAGCCGGCCTCAAGTACATCCTCCTGGGGGCTTTGGCCACCGGTTTCCTCCTTTACGGCATGGCCCTGCTCTTCGGGTCCACCGGAACCACCTCCCTGGCCGAGATCGGCTTTCGCCTGTATCACGGCGCGTTCGTCGCTCCCGCGTTGGTTGTCCTGGGAACCGGGCTGATTCTGGTCGGGATGACCTTCAAGCTGGCCCTGGTGCCCTTCCAAAACTGGTTGCCGGACGTGTACCAGGGCGCGCCGGCGGCGGTGACCGCCTTCATGTCCGTCGGAACCAAGGCCGCCGCCTTCGCCGTCCTGTTGCGCTTCGCTTTCATGGCCGTTCCGGCCTTGGCCGCCTTCTGGGTGCCACTCCTGACGTTCCTGGCGGTGTTCTCCATGTTCCTGGGCAACATCCTGGCCCTCAAGCAGACCAACGCCGTCCGCCTCCTGGCCTATTCGGGCATCGCGCACGCCGGCTACCTGATGGTCGCCCTGGTTTCCTTCTCGGTGCTGGCGGCGTCCGGTTCCCTCTTTTACCTGGCCGCCTATGCCTTCACCAACCTGGGGGCTTTCGCCGGCGTTATCCTGCTGGCTGGACGGGAGGGAAATTTCGAGTTGACGGCCTGGGACGGATTGTACCGGCGCAAACCGCTGTTGGCGGCGGTACTGAGCGTCTTCCTGCTTTCCCTGGCCGGCATTCCGCCGACGGTCGGCTTCTTTGCCAAGTTCTACATCCTGGAGGGAGCCGTTCTATCCGGAAAAATTCCCCTGGCCGTCCTGCTGGTTCTGGCCTCCGGGATCTCCCTTTACGTTTACCTCCGGGTGATCATGCGAATTTTCAATGGTCAGGGTGAGGGAAAGGTGACCGTTTCACCGCCGGTGTGGACCGTTTTAGCCGTGTCTTTGGCCGGCACCATCGGCTTCGGATTGTTTCCGGCGCAACTGGTCGGCATCGTCCAGCACTCGGCCCTCTCCCTGCTGCCGTGACGCAGGGTTTCCCGGAGACCGAAAAATACGAAAAAGGCGGCTCAGCCGCCTTTTTCGTATTTTGGCTCTCGCAGGGGGGAATCCTAGCCGTGAGACGAAACTTCGAAAGGGGAAGTCCGTGTGCCGTTGAACCTGCTGGAAACCGAACTCTATCAAGTCTACCATGCCCTGGCCCTGGAGGCCGGTTCCGCCCTGCAGTACGCCACCTGGGGCGGACAGGCGCCCGACGCGGAAACCGGGGAGATCTTTCGCCACGTGGCCTCCATCGAATTGAAGCACTACCAGAGTCTTTCCGCGCGGTGGCATGCCCTGGGAGGCTGGTCCCTGGCTCCGCTGGACCAGATCGCCACCGCCGCCGGCGATCTGCTGGCCGGCAGAAAGTTGCCCGCTCCGGCGGCGGAACACTTTCCCGACCGGAACCTGGCCGCTTTTTGGTACCTTTGGTCGGCCCTGGCCCTGGAGGAGGCCGCCTCCTTCAATTATGAGCGTTTCGGCAGCTTTTCCGATCAGAACCAAAAAGACTTATTTTACGGCTTGCAAAAAGACGAACACGCCCACATCGGCTATTTCCAATCCCGCCTCGACACCCTGTCGCAGCAACTGGGCGTGGCGGGAACCACGCCTCCGGCGTACCGGGCACCCGTTGCCCCTCCCTCCTAAACGCCGAATTATTCCTCCGATGGCCCGACATAGGCGCAGCAACCGGTCCGGGGTGAGTTGACGATGGGCAGGAGGTCTTCGTTCTCGCCGGAGGCGCAGTTGTCGCACACGGCATCCCAGCTTTCGCCGTTGATCAAGGCGGCGGGTTGCTCGCAGTTGACGCAAGGGATTTCCGGCGGGTTGTTGCGGGCCAGCACCCGTATTTTAGGAATTTTTCCGGTGGCCGGAGGCAGCCCCAATACCTGCCCCTCCAATTCGGTGCTGGTACCGAAGTCGTAGACGTATCGAAAACGGCCGCCGGGAATCAGCACGTTGGCCAAGCGCCCCCCCAGGGACCGGGACTCCCGCTCCATGCCCCAGGTGTCCAACTCGGCGTCGGTGAACTCCTCCCCCAGGTAAGTGAAGGAACTGAGGTGCCCGCAACACTCCAACCAGACGTGGCGGAAAAACGTGTCCAGATCCCTCCAAGTAGCCGTGGTGGACACCTCCAGGAAAAGCCAGTACTGAGGCAGGTGGAGTCCCTGCACCCGGAGGAGCAGGGAGTGTTGTTTTCCCTCCGGGGTTTGCCGCTGACGACAGTTTGGGATGTGGCGTGCCATCCCCGATTTGGCGAAAACCCTGCCGCAGAGCCGACATTGGCCGAGCGTCTTCTCGCTCAAAAACCATCCCTCCCCACGATTTGCAGTTCTTTTGCGTTTTTCCCCGCTTCGGCTCAGAACTCCTGCCGGATTCGGTAGTAGGTGTCCCGTTGGGCCGGCCGGTAGCCGGCCTCCCGGATGGCGGCCACGATGTCCTCTTTTCGCGCCCGGAAGGTGACCCCGGCCGCCCGCACCACGTTTTCCTCCATCATCGTGCCCCCAAAGTCGTTGGCGCCGAAGGCCAGGGCCACCTGGGCCAGTTTTAGGCCCTGGGTGACCCAGGAAACCTGCAGGTTGGGCACGTTGTCCAAGGTCAGGCGGGAGATGGCCACCATGCGCAGATATTCCGCCCCCCCCGCCTCCTTTCCGCCCAACGAAGTGTTTTTCGGCTGGTAGCTCCAGGGAATGAAGGCGGTGAATCCGCCGGTACGGTCCTGCAGATCCCGGATGGCCAAAAGGTGCTGGATGCGTTCAGCCGGGGTTTCCACCGATCCGTAGACCATGGTGGCGGTGGTCTTCATTCCCAACCGCTGGGCCGTCTCCATGATCGATAGCCACCGGGACGCCGGGATCTTGCGCGGGCTTTGGATGGAACGGGGGCGGTCGGAAAGGATCTCCGCCCCGCCGCCGGGAAGGGAATCCAGCCCGGCTTCCCGCAACTTGCTCAGGATGGTTTCGGCGTCCACTCCTTCCCGGTCGGCCAAAAAGGCGATCTCCACCGGGGACAGGGAATGGATGTGGACCGGGTAACGCCGGACGGCCCGGAAAAGTTCGGTGTAGTAAGAAAGAGGGATGGCCGGATTTACTCCTCCTTGCAGGAGGATTTGGGTGACTCCGCCGGCAACGGCCTCCTCCACCTTGGCCACCACCTGGTCGATGCTCAAAACGTATCCTTCCGGATCGCCAGGCCGGCGGTGGAAGGCGCAAAACAGGCAACCGACAACGCAGACGTTGGTGTAGTTGATGTTCCGGTCACCCACAAAGGTGACCACTCCTTCAGGATGCAGCCGCTTTTGGACTGCTGAGGCTTCTCGCCCCAGTTCCAGGAGGTCGGCCGAGCGGTAGCTTTCCAGCGCTTGGGCCGCGGACAATCTGGTCACGGGTTTTCCTCCCATACGTCAAGCGGCGGGGTCAGTCCCAGCCAGCGATAAAAAAGGGAAAGGCCCCGGCGTTCCCGCGGCCCAAACTCGTGCCGCAACAAGGAGAAGTACCATTCGAGGGTGTCTTTGGGCAACGAACTGCGTCGGGCGGCCTCGGCCAGCAATTCCTCCCGGTGCAAAAGCGAATACTCTCTGGCCTCCCCAACGGCCCTGGCGAAGGCAGCCGCCCGGCGAGGGTGGGCGGCCGCGAAATCACGGCGCAGGAGCCACAGCGCGTAGACGAAGGCCTCGCCGGTGAATTCCTTCCAAGCTTCCCCCAGGTCGACGCGCTCCAAGTTGGATCCGGCGGCGGCGGTCAGGGCATCGTCCCCGATGAGCAGGGCGGCGTCGTTTCCGACCAGCATGTCGTCCAACGAAGGCGGCAGGGTGATCAATTCGGCCCGCACCCGGTAGTGATGCTCCAGGAGGATGCGCAGCAGGGCCACGGAGGTGGCGGATGAATTGGAAACGGCCACCCGCTTGCCGGCCAATTTCCAGGGAGGCGACTTGGCAAAAAGCAGGATGCTGCCGATCGGCCCATCGCCGGCGACGCACGCCCCCGGCAGGATGATCCCCTTTTCGGGATTTCGGGCATAGACGACGGAGGAAGCCGCGGTGGCGTCGATTTCGCCGTTACAAAACCAAGCGTTCACCCGGGTCGGCACACCCCGGCGAAAGGTCAATTCCAGGGGCGTTGCGTTGTTTTCCAGGCCCAAGTGCACGGGCAGACAGTTCAGGTAGTCGATATAGCCGAAGCGAAGCATCAGGCTCCGACGCGCCGGTAGAGGGTGTCCCTCTCCACCGGCGTCTTCCCGGCGCCGAGGATCAGGTCGCGCAGTTTGTCTTTGGGCGAGTGCTGGGGCGTGGTGGCCCCCGCGGCGTGGTAAATCTTCTCCTCCATCACCGTTCCGTCCAGGTCGTCGGCGCCGAAACTGAGGGCCACCTGGGCCATCTTCTCGCCGATCTGGATCCACATGGCTTTGACGTGGGGGAAGTTGTCCAAAAGCAGACGTGAAACCGCGATGGTTCGCAGGTCGTCGTAGCCGGAGGTGCCCTTGCCCGGGATCTCCGCGCCCGTCTTGGTGTTGACGGG
>JAJZBP010000129.1 GCA_021798855.1 Bacillota bacterium | reverse complement strand
AAAAAGAAGGCGTCCACCCCCCGTCGGCGGAAAGACGCCCTCTTATGGCTAAATTCCGGTCATGTCGTTGACGACCTGACCGAGGATCCCTCCCAGACCGAAGCCCTGCTGCTGGGGAGGGGGAGCAGCCTGCGCTTGGGGGGGAGGCGGGGTGATCATCTGGGCCGTGGGATAGGACGGAGTCGCCCCCCCACCCACATTCAGGACCACCTGGGCCCGCGAAGCGCCACCACCGGCCGGTTGGCCGACGTACTTGACGGCGGTGCCCACGGCCCAGATCTCCAGGATGTCGGTGCCGTGCTGAACGATCTGAAAATCCACGCCGACGACCCCTTCGGCTCCCAATTGGTCGGCCTCCCGCTTCATCCGGGACATGGCCAGTTGCCTTGCGTCATACATCAACTGGGTGTATTCGGTCAATTCGCCCCTGGCCAAGCCACGCAGGGCGGTGGCCAAGCCGCCGACAATGCCCATGGAAAAGACGCTGTTACCCATGACCAGAGCCACGGGGATATAACCCTGATCGCGAATCAACCAGAACTCTTGGCCGGAAAGATCCGAAGTGAAGGCTCCCCGGCCCAGGTTGACGCCGGCGATCTCCTGTTCAACCTGCTGCATGGAGCTTGTTTGTTGCTGTCCACCGCCGAAAAGCGGCATTTGTCACCAATCCTTTCGTTTGTCTTTCGGAGGGGGACCAGGCTCAACTTCGTTTCGCTGCTTCCAGGGCCGCCTGCAACTGAGCGATCTCCTGTTCCAATGGTTGGACCGCCCGCACCAAGGCCTCGGCCAAAGGCCGGAAGTCGCCGTTGCCGGCCGCAACAAGCTTGTAAAACTCGCTTCCGGCCTCGCGGAAAGCGTCGTTCAAAGCCCTGTTTTTGGCGTCCAACTGACCCTGCAACTTGACCATGGTGGCCGTTTTCTCCACGGCCGCGGCAGCTTTGGCCGCTCCGCTTTGCGCCGCCGACTTGAGGTTATCAAATAAACCCATCTCCGCCACCTCCTTTGTGCTGGGAGTTCGGTAAAAAACGACCACTTGGGAACATGCTGTCCCGCCGAACGGCCAATGCCGGCGATTCTTCCCCAGGGGATCCGTCCGCCGGCTTGCCGACGAGGGAACCGCATCGCCGCCGCACTTTCAAGGGCACTCCAAAACCGGATCCTTATAAAAGGTGGTGGAAGATCCAGCCGAGAATGCCAAGAACAAGAATAGGCGCCGCGATCAAAAGGAGGACGCCGACCGCCAGGCAACCCGCGCAGGTCCAACAGGTTATCCTGGTGGCCTGGAAGTTGATCCGGTCCACCAGGATCCGACCGGTGGTGAGGTTGCGGCAGAAAACCACTTCCTCCCCCGACGGGTTGCGGGAGATCTTGAGCGCCAAGTGGTGGCCCGGTCGCAGGTCCGCATCCCGTCCGGTGATGGTGAAACTCAAAGACCGGCTTTTTCCGTCAACTGTGAGCGTCATCCAACAGGAGAAAGTGACGCCGCCACCTTCCACCTGGAGTTGTTCAACTTTCCCGCGGATCGATTCCACCGCGCTTTCCACCTCCCGGACCCCCGCCGGAAAAGGTTAGCGTCGCCCACCGTGGTTTGCCAACCGCAACCGGCTCTGCTGTCTTTTCGGACGTGAATCTTGTTGCTCGTGGCTCAACCGGTGTTCATAACCACCTGGGCGGTGCTGCCTCCCGTTTGGCCGGTGTACTTAACGGCTGTGCCCACCGCCCAGACTTCCATGATGTCCGTTCCGTGATGGACGATTTGGAAGTCGACGCCGACGATGCCGTCGGCCCCCAACTGGTCGGCTTCCCTCTTCATCCGGGACATGGCCAACTGTCGGGCGTCGTACATCAATTGGGTGTATTCGGTCAGTTCGCCCCGGGCTATCCCCCGCAGGGCGGTGGCCAGGCCGCCGACGATGCCCATGGAAAAGACTCTGTTGCCCATGACCAGAGCCACCGGGGTGTATCCCTGATCCTTGAGCAGCCAAAACTCCTGCCCCGTTAGGTCCGAACTGAAAGCGCCCCGACCGAGGTTGACACTGGCGATCTCCTGCTCAACCTGTTGCATGGAACTGGTCTGTTGGCCTCCGCCACCGAAAAGGGGCATGATCATAGCCTCCCGTGCAAAAGTTTGCTGGTTATTTCTGCAAAGGCCGGGAAAAGTCCTGCATCCGCACGCCGTCGCTGCCCATTGTGAACCGTGGACAAGCTTGCGGCGACCAGGGGGTGCGGCGCGAGCCGTCCGGGGAGAAAGTCAAGCCACGCGAGCGTATTTTTGCGCCAAGGCGCCGAGTACCGGCAGGCGTGTCGCCTGACCCTGGAAGGCCCGGACCATGCTGAAAAGCCAGGCGATCAGGAAGGCGAGGGTTACGATCAGGTTGAGGGGTACGGCCACGATGGCTACCAGGACATTCAGCACCGGAACATAGGCAAGGATGCCGAAAACAAGCCCCAAGACGATCCGGACGATGAACCAGGCCACGCTCAGCAGGATGCTCTGCACCGCCGAAAAACGCGCCAGGTCGCTGGTTCCGGCGACCAGCAGGACGATGATCCCGCTGACGAACCCGAAGAGGTAAGCGAGACCTGCCGCGATGTTCCCTCCCTGCGTGATCCCGGGTATCGATGGACCGGAACCGTAATTGCTTCCCATGTTCTTGCTCCTTTCAAGTCTTATGCGCCGTTGGAGGCTTTCGTCGAAACCGAGGGAAATCCTGCCGGAATCGCTGATCAGGCTGAGGCTGTCTTCACCACCTTCCGTCAAAGGGGAATCCGTCGGAGCAGCAGCAGTTGCCGGATTTACGGGACAAACCTTGACAACGGCTGTTTGCGCCGCAACCGGTCCCGCACCGGATGGTTTGTCAAGCCGGCGCCGAAGAACGCAGGTCACGTTGAACGGGGAGACGCGTTCGGGAAGCATCCATGGTTTGGTGAGGCCGTGACCATTACGGCTCCCCACCAGGGCGCTGCGCGCAAGACGTCAATGGGTGACGGTCACCTGCTGGGTGGCGCCGTTCCAGCGCACCCGGTAGCCGAGGGCTTCGCTGACGAAACGCACCGGCACCATGGTGTAGCCGGCTCCCGCCACGTAGGGGGCGACGTCCATGGTGTGGGCGCCGCCGTTGACGGTGTAGCCGGTCTGCCCCTCGGCCATTACCACCGTATGGCCGTTTTGGCTGATGGTCACCTGCCGGGTGGCGCCGTTCCAAGAAACTTTGGCCCCCAGCGCCTCGCTGACGAAGCGTAGCGGCACGAAGGTGCGGCGGCCTTGGATTTGGGCGGGCACCGGGATGGGCTCCTGCCGGCCGCCAACCTGGGCGTCGTTGGAATCGACGGTCACCACCACGGCGAAGCCGCAGGTTCCGCTGGCCAGGTACAAGACCGCGGAGCCGCTGTCGTCGTTGACGTAGGTCAGGTCGAAGCCGCCGGGTATGGCCGCCAGTCCCGGCCAGGTGGCGTCCAGGGATTGCTCCGCCGGCCCCACGGGGCGGGTGTTCCACCGGCCGTCGCTGAATTCGGCCACGGTCACCTGGGCGGCGGAAACGCCAGATGCCTTGACGTCATAAGCCACCGCCGGACCGCAGGTGGCCACCGCGGCCGATGGACGCTCGTTCCCGTTCCCGGAGTTCTGGAACAGGTTGGAGGCGCTCCAGGAGCCGCCGGCGTTCGTGGCCGCCCAGACGTCGCTGACGTTGCCGCCGGCGTAGAGGGCCAGGGCGTTCGCGCCCACGGCGGGGCCTCCGGAGGCCAGGCTCAGTTTGGGCCGGTCCATTCCGTCGTTGGACACCGACGCAAGCACCTGGGGCTTGCTGGGCCAGGTGAAACCGGAAGAGGCGTTCGGCTGGCCGCGCACCAAATAGACGATGGGGCCGTCCGCCTTCATGTAGGCCAGATCCAAGGCCTGGCCGTCCGCCGCCAGGGCCGGATAGCTGGCGCTGTCGGTATAGTTCAAGGTCACGTCCGTCACCTGCCACGCCGGCGAACCGCCGGCGGTGAGATCCGCCAGGGGCGCCGTGGCCACGTAGACGTCCAGGATATGGCTCAGGGTGGCCTGGCACGAGGGGCTGGCTTGAAAGGCCACGGCCAGGATTTTCCCGACCACGGCCGCCGCGGGGGCGCTTGTCTGGACGCCTGGTCCACAGGAGGCGGAGCCGGCCGGCACCATCGTCGTTTTGCTCCAAGGGCCGGACGGCCCCGACGGGTCGAAGGCCAACCTGAGGTCGGCGGGGTTTTGGTTGTCGATGTAGGGGACGTACACCACGCCGCCGTGTTCGGCCAGCCCGTAGTACCCCTCCCCGGAATTGCCGGTGTAATCGCCGATGCCGGTGCCGTATGCCTGCCACTTGCCGCCGGCGTCGCTGAGCAATTGGAGTTTTCCCCCGATGGTGGCCAACTCGTAGTGTCGCCCGGCGTCGGCGACCAGGGGAGACATGGTGTCCGGTTTGTCGCTCAAGGTCAGGACCGCCCGGGGAGACCATTTCTGCCCGTTTTGGACCGGGGCCGCTGCCGGGGTCGCGGCGGCGCCTGACCTCTGGGGCGTGGCGGGTTTGGAGACCGCCTTCGGCCCGCAACCGGACATCGCCAAGGCCAAGACCACCGCCACACCAAGGAACAACGATCCGCGTTTCATGCGTCTTGCCTCCTTTCAAACGTCTGTTCAAATGTCCGTCGCAAGGGGATGGGTGAAGGCCGTCCGTTTTCCAACGCCTCTTTGCGCGGGGAGGGATTGGCCCGTGACCGTCGGCCCGCGTTCAGCGTTGCCCTCGGAGTTGGCGGCGCACCGGCCAGTCGGCGAAGGCGAAGACGAAGAACATGATCAGGTTGACCAGGGGCACGACTCCAACGAGCACCCACCAGCCGGAGTAACCGGCCTTGTTGAGGATCCGCACCCAGGCGATCAAACTGAGGATCGTCAGAACCAAAAAGAAGACCAATGCCCCGACACCGAACAAGATTCCAGTGAAACCGGTGAAGTAATGCGGTGTAACTGTTGTCAAGGGTTTATTCACCTCCTTCGGCACCCTTCAGAAGATTTGTGTTCATGGCCGCTTAGGGAGAGTGGGCGGATAATCGGGCGGCCGGACCGCCAAAACCAAAAAATATGCGGTCCAGGTTCCGGCACGGCGCACATTGCGTCGCTCTCCCATCGCCGACTTGGAAGATGCGGTCAGGAGCACGGTCGGCGGATCCGGATTTGCGCCGGGTGCGCCGCGCCTTCCTAATAATTCATTCCGCTCGGCTGGTGGGGCACCGCGCCGGACGGCGCCGGGATGGGGGGGACGTCGCCGACGCCGGTGACCTGGAAGGTGTCTTCGTAGCCGTTTCCCTTGAGGTCCCCACTGAGGAGGGCGCCCGTGGCCGTGTCCACGCAGGCGGTGGCGGTGACACCCTCCAGGCGAAAGGAGTTGCCCGCCCGACCGGCCACCGTGCAGGGACCGGCGAAGCCGGCGCCGTTGCCCAGGATACCCTGCCAAGCCGACGCCGCCATTTCCACGCCGGAGGCGGCGGAACCGGGCGTCGTGACACCATAGTCCAGGAAGTCCTTGCCGCCGTCGCCGGAATAATAGCGGTGGCCGCCCGCCTGCACATGGGTGGCGCCGTTGCTTTCGGTCAGCCGGAAATTGTCCGGGCTGTGTTGCTGCAAGACATAGGAATTGTTGTTTTCGGCCGTCCGCAAGGCAAAGTCCCCCAGCTTGTTCAGGTCGGTCAAAGCCTGACCCCGGCTCCAGGTCGGCCCGGACCCCAAGCCGGGGAGTCCCCCGCCCGCCGGACTTCCCACGCCGCCGCAGCCGGTCGCTGCCCCGGCCAGCGCAGCGGTCAAACCGAGGGTCAGGAAAAACTTCGCGCCTTTCGTCTCCCTCCGCCTCCTTATAAGGGTGAGCCTGAAAAAATGGCGAAAAAAATTTATAAACCGCCGGCGGGAAACTGGCTCCGGGTCCGCTGGATGATCACGGCCGCCTGGGCGCGGCTCAGGGTGCCTCCGGGCTGGAAACTCCCATCGGGGAAGCCCTTGACGAGACCGGTCTGGATGGCCGTGGCCACGTGAGTTTGCAGGTC
>JAJZBP010000128.1 GCA_021798855.1 Bacillota bacterium | reverse complement strand
GTGATCTCGCCCATCGCCGGACAGGGCAACTGCAACAACACGCTCAAAAGACCGCCGGGCTTGAGGATGCCGCACAATTTGGGCAAGGCCATGGATGGCTCGACGTATTCCAACACCAAGGCGGCGTAAACAAGGTCCACCGGCGCGAAGGCGACCTCCGCCGTCAGGATGTCTCCGGTGTACAACTCCAAGCCGGGGAGTCGATCCGCGAAACGGGATCGGGTTTCTTCGACATAGACCGGGTTTATGTCCACCCCAACGACTCTGGTGGTGATCTCAGGGGCAATCCGTTCCAAGCCGTTGCCCCCGGCGCAGCCGACGACGGCGACGGACGACGGCGCATACCTGCGCAGCAAAGCCTCGAAATGGTCGGCGGTCATTTGCGCCTGGGCGATCTCCCTCATGTGTCCCTCAAGGTCTCCCAGCGGAATGCCAAGCCACGGGTTGTCCACAAAGTATCCCTCCCGCGTATTTTTCCCTCGTGCACGGTGCATACCAATATAGCACGGGAGCCGCTCCCAGCGGCGAACCGGGCGTCAGAGGTTTCGGCGGAGGTTTGTTCCTTGCCCTCGCCGACGGCGACGGGCGTATGTACGGAGCCGAAACCCACCTTTTTCATGGACACCGCGAAAGGGGTTCCCCACTTGGAATTGGACGAATTCATCAATCCCGGCCGCCGTGATTCCGTGGCTGTAATTAAAGACGCCATCACCCTGGCTTTCAGACGGGAAAACGAGATGATGAGGGAATACCTGATCATGGCCGAAAAGCTGGACTCCTACGGCCTTCCCGAACTGAAAAAGCGGCTGCACGAGTTCGCCGAGGGAAACGCCAAACGTAGCCTCCAGTTGGAGCAGGTTTTGGCCAAACTGAGAACCTCCGAAGCCTAAAAAGCTCACCCGCTCATCCGGAAACGAAAGCGGCGCAAACGGCCACCCCCC
This sequence comes from Bacillota bacterium, assembly GCA_021798855.1. Lineage (GTDB taxonomy): Bacteria > Bacillota > Sulfobacillia > JAJZIM01 > JAJZBP01 > JAJZBP01. The sequence continues at coordinate 5,123 of JAJZBP010000128.1, read as the reverse complement.
GGTGGTCCGTTTCGGCTTGCACCCAGGGTGGGATGCCCCATCAAAGCGAAAAAGGAGCCATCAGGCTGTCCCATGGGTTCCCCAACCTCATACTTGGGACCAAAAGCCCCAAACGTCTTGATGGTCCCAACCGGACCCGCCGGCGGCGAAATGATGCTAGGCATGGAATATCCTCCCTGCAAAATATCCTCTTTTTTATTATACAGGGCAACTTGGCCGACGCAACCTTCATTAAATTGCTTGTCCACATCGATACACTCTCCACATTAAAGGCATGATTTCTTACGCCACGTAGACCGGCGGGGTCTTGTGACAATCATTTGACACTTTCATCTAACGGGTGTATTGTTTCTGTAGGATAATTTGGATCAGAAGGGGTGATGCCTCTATGTCAGCTAGCCGCAGTCGTATCGGAAAACGCTATCAGACGGTAATTCCCCCTGCCGTCCGTAAAGCCCTGCGCGTGAAAGAGGGCGCCGTATTGGAATGGGTGGTTGACCCCGAAAACCGCGCCACCGTCCGCGTGATCTCCAGTTACACCGACGAATTGGCCCGGCTCGGGCGGGAGATCTGGCGCGATGCCGACGGAGTACGGGAAGCAATCGCGGAGAACCAAAATGCATGGCCGGAATAAGCCATTTCTTGGAGTCCCATTCCCTAATCGCGCTTGACTCAAGTTGCTTCATATATCTGGTCGAGGGAAGTCCTTGGGAAAAAACAGTTAAAGCTGTGTTCGATTCCGTCGAAAAAGGAAAACTGACGGCGGTAACCTCCATTCTGTCCCTGTCGGAAACCCTGGTTATGCCACTTCGCCGTCAACAGGGGAGCATCGCCGAGCAGTACCGTTCCCTTTTACTCCACTTCCCCCATTTGCAATTGGTACCCATGCAGGCACCCATCGCCGAACGGGTTGCCGCCATCCGCGCGGATTACCGAACGGTTCGCACCCCGGACGCCATCCAATTGGCCACCGCCCTGGAATGTGGCGCGGGCGCATTCGTAACCAATGACCACCGGCTTCCAAAAGACATCATTCCGCTAATCTGCTTGGACGAATGGATCGCCTGACGGCATTGCCTCCTTCGGCACACGTGACCATGAGTTTTTTTGGAAACCAGTATTGTGGTCGCCTAACCGTGAAGGGGAACTCCTTCTTCCAACGAAACTGACTTGCCCATAAGGGGGCTGGAAGTTGTTACCCAACTTGGACCTGGATTCGTTGGTGGCCGAAAGAACATCGCTGGTGGCCGAGATGTGGGCGGAGGCCAAACGTTTGGCCGAAGATCTGCGGCGGTTGGGGGCTGGGGAAGTCTGGGTCTTCGGTTCCCTGGCCAGGGATGGGGTCAGGTTGCGGGTGACCGAAACGGGAACAGTCCTGGACAGCGATATAGATCTGGTCGCGGTGATGGAAACGAACTTGCCCTACCAAAAACGGGCCATCCCTTTGTTGGAGCAACTTGATTCCCGGTTTCCCGTCGACTTGGCGGTGTTGACCCCCGCGGAAATGGCCCACCCGGAATGGTCCAGTTTCACCCGGGAGCTATTGCGAGCGGGAGTGAAGGTGCAGTGAATGCGGAAGGGTCGGAGAGGTTGTCGGAAGCCGCCGGCTGGCTTGCCCAGGCGGAATTGAACCTGGAAGCCGTGAAGCTCTGCTTGGAGGCCGTGCCTTCGGCCGCGTGCTTTTATGCCCAACAGGCGGCCGACGTGGCTCTAAAAGGAGTGTACATAGCCCACGGCTTGGATGTTTCGGACACCCATTCCACGTCGGGTCTGATCAACGGCCTTTACATGCGATTCCCGGATTTGAGCAAATTACGGACGAGCGCGCGGACTTTGGACGCCTACTATATCGGAACCCGTTACACCCCGCGGGGGGAGAGGACGCACGGGGTGGCACCGGGAAAATCCTTTACGTCCGATGACGCCAAGGAAGCCTTGAATGTGGCCGTGACCATCACGGAAGCAGTCAAAAAAATTTACGCCGGGCTGGTTCTGGACAGCAAAAACGGTTAAGCATGATAACATCATTTCAGCAAGAATCCGTATGCTTATTACCACCGGTTTCCGTCCGTGATTAGGGACTCATGGCGATCCACGCTTCGCAAGCGTAAGCATTCGGTGAACCCGTGTCCCAAGAGTTTGGGGTTATGATGGCAGGATCAGTCGGAGAGGGGCAAAAAGGCCCTGAAGAATAAGGAGTTTCTCCGGAAAACGGGCCGACAGGCCCACCAACAAAAAATACAAGGAAAACAGTTGATATTCCTGGCCACTCTCGCAAATGGAGTGGGTGTGGGGGGATGGAGTATGGCCGGGAGGACTGCCGCCCTTCCACACAAGAGGGCGGCAGTCCCCAGGGCCAAATTCCCCCCGCCCATGCCCCACTCCGCTTGAAACTCCCCCAGCGACCGGGGATGGTGCATTCCACCCAACAGTGACGCGGCCATGCTCCCATTATACTCCGTCTAAGTGAATACCCCAAAGCCCGGATATCCCGAACCGACTTGGGAAGCCATTCTTGAGAACGTAAAGCTTCAACGGCACGAAACAGACGGGCCTGTCTTCTTTTTCGGTAACGAAAAGGCTCCCTTGCACACGGCGAAAATCATGCGCACCCAGAATCGAAGCGCAATCCGTACAAGCTTTGCGCAACGCCTTTTGGGTGGTGCTTAATCGTTTCGGCCACCGCCAAGTCAAAGGCCACCGCGAACATTACTCGGCGTCCGGATCCTTGATCAATTGGGTGCAGGGATACTCTGCCTTTTCATCAGTTTCAACGAGGGTAACCCGGATTATCCAGTCCCCGTCCGCCAACTGCCCCATCGGCTCCCCAACTTGGTACTTGGGACCAAATGCCCCGAACGTCTTGATGGTCCCCACCGGAACCGTCGGCGGCGAAATGATGCTGGGCATGGTATCGTTCCCCCCGTCAAAGACCCCGCCACGCCCTCACCAATCGGACCCCCTGCCGCCTACCCAGGCCGCGCCTCGGTTTTCGGCTTTTGGGCAGGCAGGCCTCAATATCTTCCTGGCTCAGGCGGGGATAGGCTTCCAACAATGAAGCAACATCCACGTCTTGGGCCAGTCTTTTCAAGATCACTTCAACGGTGATTCGGGTGCCTTTCACCACCGGTTTTCCAGCCATGATTTCCGGATCGACAACGATACGTTCTTCGCCGGCTGGCATTTCCCATGCCTCCTTCGGGGCGTCCCGCTCCCCCCTACGCTCCCCCCACCACCACTGGCTTGAAAAGGCCCAGTTCCTCCACCGCCCGGCCCACCCGCAACAGCGTCCCTTCGTCGAAGGGCTTGCCGATGATCTGCAGGCCCACCGGCAAACCGGCGGAGAGTCCCACCGGCAGCGAAAGAGCCGGCACGCCGACCAGGTTGACCGGCACGGTGAGGACGTCGGCCAGGTACATGCTCCAGGGATCGTCCGAGCGTTCCCCCAGCGGGAAGGCCACCGTGGGCGAGGTCGGCCCCACCAAGAAGTCGCAGGTCTGAAAGGCCTCCTCGAAGTCCCGGCGCAAAAGGGACCGCACCTTCTGAGCCTTCAAATAATAGGCGTCGTAATAGCCCGCCGACAGGACGTAAGTACCAAGCATTATGCGCCGCTTGACCTCCGCCCCGAAGCCCTGGCTGCGGTTGCGGGAATAAAAAGTGACCAGGTCCTCGTTTTCCGCCCCCGCCGCCCGGAAGCCGTAACGCACCCCGTCGTAACGGGCCAGATTGGCCGAGGCCTCGGCCGGGGCGACTATGTAATACGTCGAAAGCGCGTATTCGCTGTGCGGGAGGGAAACTTCTTCCACGCGGACGCCTTCCCGCCCCAACGCGGCGATAGCCGCCTCAACCACCCAGCGCACCCCCGGGTCCACCCCCGGCCCGAAGTATTCCTTGGGCACCCCGGCCACCAGACCCCGGACGCCCTTGCCCAGGTAGTCTTGGTAACGGGGCACGGCCACCGCCGCCGAGGTGGCGTCCCGGTCGTCCTGGCCGCTGATGACCTCCAGCAGCAGGGCGCAGTCGCGCACGTCACGGGTCAGGGGGCCGACCTGGTCCAGGGAGGAGGCGAAGGCCACGAGACCCCAGCGGCTGACCCGCCCGTAGGTCGGCTTCAACCCGACGATGCCGCAAAAAGACGCCGGCTGCCGGATGGAGCCGCCGGTGTCCGAGCCGAGCGCCCAGGGGGCCAGACCCGCCGCGACCGCCGCCGCCGAGCCGGAACTGGAGCCGCCCGGCACCCTTCGCAAGTCCCACGGGTTGCGCGTCGGCCCGAAATAGGAGTTCTCCGAGGACGACCCCATGGCGAACTCGTCCAGGTTGGTCTTCCCCAGTTGGAGGGCCCCCGCGTCGCGGAGCTTCTCCACCACCGTGGCGTCGTAGGGCGGCACGTAATTCTCCAGCATCCGCGAGGCGCAGGTCGTGCGCACCCCGCGCGTCGAAAGGTTGTCCTTGATGGCCACCGGCACCCCCGCCAGCAGGGGCAATTCCTCCCCCGCCGCCCGCCGCCGGTCCACCTCCCGCGCCTCGTCCATGACCTCTTCCCGGACGGTCAGGTACGCGTGTATGTTGGGGTTGACTTCGTCAATCCGGTCAAGGTAGGCTCCCACGGCCTCGGCGGCGGATAGCTCCCCCTCTTCCAGCGCCTCCCAGAGGCGAGCGGCGGATAACTGCAGCAGTTCCTTCATTAAAATATCTTCCTTCCGAAAAGTCTTCTTTTTATCCGAGACCGCTCAAAAAAGTCCAGATGCAAGGCGGCAAGGAGCGAAACCGTGAAGCGTACTCCCTGGTACTCATTGGAGTCCCTACCTCCCCGTAAACCGGGGCCACCGCGCAAAGCGCGGCGGACGGCGAGTGACGTCGCCAACAACGCTAGATGCGAGCCTTTTTCAGCGGCCTTTATACGTCAACCACCTTGGGAACCAAGAAAAAGCCCTCGTCCGTGGCCGGCGCGTTGGCCAGCATGTCCTCCCGCGGGTGGCGGTGGTGAGGTTCGTGGACCTGGTCGTCACGGAGGCGACAGGGAATCCCCGGCAAGACGGAGAAATCAGCGTCCACCCCTTCGGTGTCCAGTTCCGCCAGTTTTTCCACGTGCCCCAGAATGGCCGAAAGTTCCCCGGCCATCC
>JAJZBP010000127.1 GCA_021798855.1 Bacillota bacterium | reverse complement strand
TTGACCGCATTGCTTCCGCCACCACCAACTCCGACCACTTTTATTTTCGCCAACAGGCCATCTTCGGCCATAATTCCGACTCCTTTCCCAACCTTCATGAAATCACCGAACAAAGCCCGCAGTGGTATTGACCCGCGTATTGCAGCACCTCCGCCGGTGGTTTGGAACGGAAATCCGTTCGCCGGCGTTGAGGAACCCCATCCGGACCTTTTTGATCAATCTCCGAGCCAACCGTCAATGGCGAATAAAACTTTACCGCTTCCTCCGGCGGCACGTCAAACACCTTTTCACCCACAACTTTTGCCCATTCGATCCTAACTTCTATAATAAGCTTTATTTCCCTTCATTCCCGGGGAGGAATTTTGGCTTTTCCGACAGGTCACTTATCTTGAATAAGTGACGCCTGATTATCCCCAAATTCTGGAAAATTCTAATCCCAAAGGCAAAAAGGGCGGCATAGTACAATTCCACCCCCAACTTGTCCCCCAAATACGTCAAAAAAGCCGCAATTATCGCATTGGAAAAAAACCCAGAGACGAAAACCGTCGCCGAAAATTTACCTTCCATGTTGGCTCGGGCTCCCCCCAGAGCCGAATCAAGGGCAGCCAGAACCGCAATCGACAAATACCTCCCGTAAAAAATGGGAACGGAAACCGGAAAAAGAAAACCAACGGCCAAACCCAAGCCCAGAGCCACCACCGCAAACCACACGCCGCCAACCCCCTCGTTTTTCTTCACTTCACGCACCCCGATCATGCACCGGCCCCCGACAAGCCGGCGGTAGTATTTGTCCCGGGGACACTCCCGGAACTTCCGTTTATGGGTTGGGCGTAACGAAACCTGTAACCCTCCTGGAAAGGCGGAATGGACACGCTTTTTTCCGTTTGAACGGCAAATCCGATGCCATACGCGGTCAACAGGGGGTAGATTCCCGACGGATCTTTGACCGCCGCCGCCAGCTTGCTCGGGTTCCCGATGGCCAGGATGTGAATCGGCGTAATGGTGCGCACATCGTTCACCGAAATTGTCGGTCCCGCGCAACGGATCTGGGAAATGGCCGTCAGCCGCTGGCCGTTGATGGCGATCGCCTCGGCCCCACCGGTCAGCAGTTGGTTGACGGTCCGCAATACGTCCACGTCATGCACCAGGTAGAGGGCCGTCGGTTGCCCGGGTTGGGCGGGCGCGGAACTGTCCCGCAGGGTGATCTCCAACCCCGGTCCCCGCATGGCGGTGAGGCCCGCCTGCGCCTCCACGGCGGTCAGTTTCCGGGCAACCGGCCCGCGCGCAACCCCGCCATTCGCCTTGAGCCGACTCAGTTGCCGGCGCAGGGCCGTGAGCCGGGCGGCCAGATTGTCTCTCGCCGTTTGCGCACCCGTCAAAAGCTCCCGGGCCGCCTGATAGCGCTGGTAACCCAGGGAACTTTGTTGTCTCATCTCCACCTTGTAATTCAGGCTGATCATGATCCCGAGGACAAAAAGGGCCATCACCAGCGGTAGACTCCGCCGCATGCTGCCGGCCAAAAAATCGTTTCACCCCTTTATCGGCAAAACTAAAACGTTTCCCGCTTTGGACACGTCGATGCTGATCGCCCGCTCCCCTTGTTTAGCCAGGTTCGCCCAGACCGCCGGCAAAGGCCGCAGCCTGGCGGCCAAAGCAGCCGGCGAACCTGGCGCACCAAGGAAAATCACCGTTCCTCCCCGGGCGTAAGCGGTGATCCCGCCTGCGCCACTGTGGATCTCGTCCACCTGCACACCGACTTTTTGCAAAGCCGCCAGGGCGGCCAAATCATCCTCCAGGGGCGGCGAAAACGGCTTCCTCCCGACGGTATAGGGCATCCCCGCCCCTCCCGTGAGAAAGGGCGTACCGGCTGGAAGCGGCGTTTTCACTTCCCCAAGGATGGTGCCCCCTTTATCCACCTGGTAGAATCCTCCCCGAGCAGGCACGAGGCCAGCCAAGGCAACCTGGGTAACCCTGATGTTTATCTTTCCGGGCAACTCCCGCGCCACCACAACCTCCTTAACCCAGGGATCCCGGCGAATATCGCCGGCCACAGTCGCCGGGTTGATGCTCCAAATGTTTTCCCCGACTCGCAGCCCGGCGAGGCTCCTGACCCGCGCCTCCATCCAGGGAGGGGCGGTTAGGCTGATTTGCCGCACCGCGAAGTAATTCGAGTTCAAAAACACCGTGCCGGCTAAAATCAGGACAAACAAGAAAAATATGGCTTTACCGGTCAAGCTACCACCCTCAATTATACCAAAAAATAAATTGTTTGGGGCGGCTCATGGCCGAAAAGCCCAAACTTTTCCGACCATGCGCCGCCGCCGGAAACCGGATGTATGTCTCCTAACCGGACGCCAATTTCCCCACTTCATCAACCTCCCGCCTGATCCTCGCCCCCAGGCTTCCCAATTTCCCTTCGAGGTTCTCGTATCCCCGATCGATGTGCCCCGACCCTTCCACCACCGTCTCACCCGCAGCGGCCAAACCGGCCAAAATCAATGCCGCCCCTCCCCGCAGGTCGTCCGCCGCGACCTTGGCTCCGCGCAACTGCCCGCCTGCGACCAACGCCGTTCGATCCTTGAGCAGAACCCTGGCTCCAAGCTTGCGCAACTCGTTCCAATGTCCCAAGCGGTTTTCAAAAACCGTTTCCGTAATCCGGCTCTCTCCCTCGGCAAGCGCCGCCAGAACCGATATCTGAGGCTGCAGATCCGTGGGAAAGCCCGGATATGGCCCGGTTTTCAGGGTCACTCCCTGCAGGCGCCTCGTTCCTTCCACGGTAATTCCGGCCTCGTTTTCCCTGATGACCACCCCGGCCCTGACCAGCTTGTGCAGGAAAGCCCGCAGGTGATCCGCACGGGCTCCATCAACCTGAACCTCTCCGCCGCTGATCGCTCCGGCCAAAAGGTAGGTTCCCGCTTCGATCCGATCGGAGATTACACAATGTTGCCCCATCGAATGCAACCTTTCCACGCCGGTAATCCGGATCACGGTGGTTCCAGCCCCCCTGATTCTGGCCCCCAAGCCGTTAAAAAAGTTCTGCAGATCGACGATTTCCGGCTCCCTGGCCGCCCCCCTGAGCACCGTCTCCCCGCGGGCCAGCACCGCGGCCATAATCGCCGTTTCCGTAGCCCCCACACTCGGGTAGGACAACACGACCTCCCCGCCGGTGAGCGCCGCTGCTTGGGCATGGATACAGCCGTGGCTTTCATCCAATTTGGCGCCGAGAGCGCGGAGGGCTTGGAGGTGCAGATCCACCGGCCTGGGACCGATGGCACAGCCACCCGGGAAAGACACCGTGGCTTCACCCATTCGACCCAACAACGGCCCCAACAGGAAAATCGACGACCGCAATCCCCGCATCAGAAATTCGTGAATCCGCCACTCACGCATGGTCCTGGTATCCAGGCACAGGCAACGGAGGTCGCCCTCTCTCTCTTCCCTGACCTTCACCCCCAGCCGGCGCAGGATCTCCGCCATGACCTCCACGTCGGCAAGTCTGGGGACACCCACCAGGCGATACTCGCCGGCCGCCAGCACCGCCGCCGCCATCAGGGGTAAGACCGCGTTTTTCGCGCCGCTGGCCATCACCCGCCCCCGTAAGGGGAAACCCCCTTCAACCATAAATCTGGCCATGTGGCTCTCCCTTTGCTTGACATTACTCGGCCAACCTGGAGGTTTCACCCCTGGCGCCCCAAAATTCCACTTCCGGTTCCAGGGCCACTCCCGTTTTCTCCCACACCAGTTTCCGGACCGTCTCCATAAGCCGCAGCACGTCCTCCGCCCGCGCACCCTCATGAGCAACGATGAAGTTGGCGTGGAGAGAAGACACTTCCGCTTTCCCCACCGTGAGGCCCTTCCCCCCCACGCTCTCGATCAACCTTCCGGCAGCCATCCCGGTTGGGTTCTTGAAAACGCTGCCCGCGGTGCGTCCGTCCGGCTGGGTCTGACGCCGCCTGCCCCGCAAGGTCTCCAATTGCGCCTGCAACTGCGTTCGAACGGCGGGAGCCAGAGAAAACTCCGCCTCCAGGACGATCCATCCCCGCCGTTTGATTCCACTCCGGCGATAGGCCAATTCCAACCGGTCGGGGGCCACCTTTTCCACCATACCCCCGGGGAGTAGGACTCTGGCCCAAGTCAGCACATCCTTCAATTCCCCGCCGTGGGCGCCGGCGTTCATCATCAGCCCCCCTCCGGCCGTTCCTGGAATGTTGGCGGCAAACTCCAGGCCAGCCAGTCCCCGGGCCACCGCCCGGTTGGCCGCAGCCCCCAGCGCCACTCCGGCCCCCAACCGCACCGCCCCATCCCCCCATTGCTCACCCCGCAGGCCACCCGTGCTGATCACCATTCCCTCCAGGCCGCCGTCGCCGACGAGGAGGTTGGACCCCAGCCCAAGGATGAAGTGAGGGATTCCCCGTTCCCTGGCGAACCTCACCACCCTAACGAATTCCTCTTCGTGCCGTGGGCACACGTAGATCTCCACCGGGCCACCCAGGCGAAAGGAAGTATGTTTAGCCATCGGTTCTCCGGCGGCAACCCGCCCTCGCACCATGGTACGCAATTCGGCAATCAGTTGTGATTCCACCGTCCGCACCCCTCCTTGTCGCGGGATGAGGTTTGTCCACCTTTTTCCGTTTGGTCCGTCGCTCAAAACCCGGCACGATTATGGACGCAAAGCTCTCCGGGTACCTTTTCCCCCAGCCGCCGCCGTTACGATGCCACCGATCACCCCCAGGGCCCCCGGCCTGCCCAGAGATCGGCTGGCCGCAACCATTCGTTCCCGCCGCCTACGATCGCCCAGGATGGCCGCCACCGTTTCCGCAAGCAATTCTTCCGTTAAACCGGCATCCGCCAACACGACGGCCGCCCCCCCTCCCTCCAAGAGCCTGGCGTTCAATTCTTGATGATTGTGCACCACGTTGGGCGACGGAACCAGGACGGCCGGTATTCCACGGGCCGTGATCTCCGCCAGCGTCATGGCCCCGGCCCGCGCCACAACCAGATCAGCCACCGCCAGTCCCAGGGGCATCCGCTCCAAGTAGGGTAACAGTCGCAAGCCTTCCGTCCCGGATTGGCGGCCGGCCACGGCCAGGGCCGTATCCCGGTGGTAAGCGGAGCCCGTGGCCCAGATCAACTGGTACTGCCCCGCGGCGACTCCCGGCAAAAGTCCCAGGGCAGCTTGATTCAGGCGTTTGGCTCCCCCCGAACCGCTGGAAACGAGGACGGTGGTTTTTTGCGGATCCAGACCAAAGAAAGATGCCCCCGCTGTCCGTTCCGCCTCCAGCACCTCCGGACGGACCGGGTTCCCCACCGCCAGAACCCTTCCCCGCACCCAGGCGGGAAATCCCCTGGCCACCTGGGGGTGGGAAACCAGGATGATTCCTGCCAAAGAAGCCAGGAGTCGGTTGGTCATTCCAGGGTAGGCGTTTTGCTCCTGCAGGATCACCGGCACTCCTCGGAGAGCGGCCGCCAACATGGCTGGACCCGAAGCGAACCCTCCCGTTCCAATGGCGGCGTCGGGGCGGAAACGCCGGATGATCCCCAGGGCGGCTATAACCCCCAGGGCCGCCCGGTAGGCTCCCCCGACCTTACTCCCGAGTTTCTTCCCCAGGATCCTCCCCGAAGGCACCGTTTTGAAGGCCAACCCGGCCGCGGGAACCAACCTGGCTTCCAAACCGTCCTCCGTCCCCACGTAAAGCAACTCGCAATCCGGCTGGCGGCGGCGGAGTTCCTCCGCAATGGCCAATGCCGGATACACATGCCCCCCCGTGCCTCCTCCGGCCAATAAAAAGCGCAAGGCCACTATTCCCCCCTCCGCCTCAGGATGTGATCTGCCTGGATATGTTCAACAATACTCCGACCCCCAGGAGGGAAAAGACCATGGAAGACCCACCAAACGAAATAAACGGGAGAGTGATCCCCGTGATCGGCAACAGGGAAGTCACCGCCCCCAGGTTGATGCAGGCTTGTAGAATCAGCATGGTTGTCGCTCCCACCGCCAAGAGCATTCCGAAAGTATCCGGAGCCAGGAGAGCCAACCGGTAACCTCGCCAAGCCAGGATCAAGAAGGGGCCGATGATCA
>JAJZBP010000126.1 GCA_021798855.1 Bacillota bacterium | reverse complement strand
AACCGGAATTTCCGTCTCCCAAGGCCAATATCCCGTTTTTTAGCCCCTATTAATCACCAGATCCCTAGGAACGAAACAAGGTTATCCCCCTGGAGAGTTTCCGTACTCGTGGCGCAGGCGACTGCTTCGCTGAGGGCCGTCGCTGGAAGGAAGCCCTGGAGGGTGACCGCTCCCTTATAGAGTCAACCTCAGACCGAAGGTCTGGGGAAAGCTCTATTATGGACTCCAGCACGCCGGCGGAGAACGAACAACAAGCGAAAAACCCGGATGTCTGAAAATCCTTGAGTTTGTCGCAGCGGAAGTGATCTGCCGACGACAGCCGGATGTGGGCACCGTTCGCCGATTACAGGGATATGCGGAGCACTTGGTTGGGGGGCACTCTCAGGCGACCGCGGGGCGCCGGCGGATCTGGGGAAAAAGGCCCAATTCATCTGGGCTGATGCCCCTTGGTGGGTGAGTGCGGAAAGTAGTTCGGGGCTGATGCGGGATGGATGCGGAAGATGGCGGCAAACTTACACCTGCCCAGCGTCTCCCCTCGGCATTGCGGCATTGTGGGGAAATATGGGGCATGCCGCCGGCGCGGTGTTCCATGCCGGGAACGAAGGGGCACCAAGCCGACCATATCCGGCCTTTTGCGGTGCTTGATGACTTTATCACCAGTTCCCGGGGGGGAGAGAGGAGGAGGGACCGTGCGCGTCATCTTGAGCCGTCCGGTGAAGGGGCTCGGTGAGACGGGAGCAGTCGTGGAGGTTAGCGAAGGGTACGCCCATAACTATCTGTTGCCCAAAGGGCTGGCGGTGGAGGCGACCGCCGGACAATTGCGATCCTTGCGTCGGGCGGATGAGGCAAGGCTCGAAAAGCTCAAGCGGGAGGAACTTAAAATCCGCCAAAGAGCCGAGAGCCTGGCGGGAACGGTCATTCAGGTGCCGGTTCAGGTCGGTGAAGGGGGGAAGATGTTTGGTTCCGTGACCAGTCGGGAGCTGGCCGAGGTACTATCCCACAAACTGGGCGAGAAGTTGGATCGGAGGCAACTCGCTCTGAAGGAGCCGTTGCGTGCTCTGGGAAGCCACCGCGTGGCGGTCAAATTCGGTCCGGGGGTGGAGGTTATGGTGACCGTGGTCTTAAGCAAGAAATGAGTTGATGGACGAGTATTCCCGCAAGTGAGGCGAGGGGAGAAAATCTTGAAAGAATTTTTGGAGAAAATCAAGGGGGTTAAGAACCCCAGCTTGGTGTCAAAGCTTTCGGGCGAGGAACACCTCCACCGGCAGGTCCTGGCTCTTTTGGACGTATTGACGAGTCTGTACGGATTGGACAAGCTGGTGTTGAGGGCGGGCAAATTGGGTGCCATCAAGGAATTAAAATCAACCCGGCTCGAAGATCAAATCCTGGCCCTGCAGAAGCTGGTTTTCGAGGATCCGACCCTTGAAACACCGCCGCGCCGCGGCGATTTAAGTGCGGAACTGGAACGGTTGGAAGAGGAAGTTGCCGACCGGATTGCGAAACGGACGGTGGAGGATCGGATTGAACGGAAAGTGGCCGAAAAGATGGAGGAGCGCCACCAGGAGTACGTTCGCGAGATCAAGGAAATGGTCATGCGTGAGGACGGGAGCGTGGAGAATGCTCAGACTCTGAAAAAATACGCCAGGCTGGAGAAATTGAATCAAAGAAGTCTAACCCGTTCCGTGTTGGAGATGCTCCGTCCCTCCAGTCTGGAGGAAGTGGTGGGCCAGGAACGTGCGGTCAGGAACCTTCGGATCAAATTGGCATCTCCCTATCCCCAACACGTCATCCTCTACGGTCCTCCGGGGACCGGGAAAACCACCGCCGCCAGGCTGATTCTCGAGGCTGCGAAGAGTCTGGAGTACTCGCCCTTCGGTAAGGATGCGCCCTTCGTGGAGGTGGACGGAACCATTCTGCGCTGGGATCCGCGGGAGGTCACCAATCCCTTGCTGGGCTCGGTTCACGATCCGATTTACCAGGGAGCGCGGCGCGACCTGGCGGAGGTCGGGGTTCCTGAACCGAAGCCGGGCTTGGTCACCGAGGCCCACGGTGGAGTCCTTTTCATCGACGAAATTGGGGAGATGGATCCCATGCTGCAGACCAAACTCCTCAAGGTTTTGGAGGAAAAAAGGGTAAAATTCGATTCCGCCTATTATGATCCGGACGATCCGGCGGTGCCCAAGTACGTGCGCAAACTGTTCGACGAGGGTGCGCCGGCGGATTTCGTCCTGATCGGCGCAACCACGCGGCTACCCGAAGAGATTTCCCCTGCCCTACGCTCCAGAATGGCGGAGGTGTTTTTTGACCCTCTCAATCCGTCAGAGATCATCAAGATCGTGGAGCGGGGAGCGGATAGGCTGGGAATGACCCTGGAAAGGGAGGTGGCCGGCGCGATCGCCCAATCCACCGCCGAGGGCCGGAAGGCGGTGGGACTGCTTGCGGACATGTACGGGCTGGCTCTGTCCAAGGCCGGTCAGACGTGCGTAACCTTGGAGGAGGCGCGTTCGGTTATCCAGTCCAGCCGGATGGGACCGACCACCCTGGTCAGGGCGGCGGACGTGGCGGAGGTCGGGAAGACCTTCGGCTTGGGGGTCAGCGGTTATCTGGGAACCGCCCTGGAAATCGAGGCGGTGGCCTTTCCGGCGAGGGAGCGAGGGAAGGGCGGAATTCGGTTCAACGAAACGGCTGGGAGCATGGCGCGGGATTCGGTGTACAACGTGGCGTCCGTGATTCGCCGGCTCACGGGGGAGGATCTGGCCAACTACGATCTGCATGTGAACGTCATCGGCGGTGGGAACATTGACGGACCGTCGGCGGGGGTGGCCATAGCCGTGGCCGTCTACAGTGCCGTAACCCAAGAGCCGGTTCGCCAAGACGTGGCCTTTACGGGAGAACTTTCGTTGCGGGGGCGGATGCGTGCGGTGGGAGGAATCGCGGAAAAGATCCGGGGAGCGGAGCAGGCCGAAATGAAGCTGGTGATTGTTCCGGCGGAAAACCAGCGGGATATTCCCGACGACCTCAGGGAAGGGATCAGAGTTTGCCCGGTGACCACCGTCGAGGAGGCCCTGGATCTGGGTTTGGGCCGCGGCGAACGAATGCCAGACGGCCCGACGGCGGGACCGCTCGCATGAGGCCGGCGGCCTCCCTGCCGCAAAATTGGCATGGGTGAATGGATGAGGCCTTCGGCGGAGGACAGCGCGGGTTTGGAGCGCGCCGCCCCCCACAGCCTGGAAGCGGAGCAGGCGGTTCTTGGCGCGATGCTCTTGTCTGGCGATGCCATGGTGCGGGCGCTCGATCTGCTGCGGGCCGAGGACTTTTACCACGATGTGCACCGGCAGGTTTTCGAGGCCATGGCGGAACTTTCGGCGACCAATACTGCGGCGGATCTGATCACCTTGACCGAGGCCCTGCGGGCCAAGGGTAACCTGGGGGATGTCGGAGGGGCCACGTACCTGTCTCAATTGGCCTCCAGCACACCAACGGCGGCCAACCTGGAGTATCATGCCCGGATCGTGGAAGAAAAGTCGCTGTTGCGGTCGCTGATTCGGGTGTCCAACCGCCTGCTTGACCGGGGTTACGCCGGGCAGGACGAGGTGGCCAGATTGATCGACGAGGCCGGCGAGATGATCCTCGATCTTCAGGGAAGGTCGGTTCGGAAAAGTTACAGCTCCCTGCGGGAAATCCTGCTGGAGTTTTACGATCGCCTGGAGCAGTTGAATTCCCGCGGCGCGGGGATCACCGGAGTGGCCAGCGGTTTCGTTGATTTGGATTCCCTGACCTCCGGTTTTCAGCCGTCGGATCTGGTGGTGGTGGCGGCCCGCCCGTCCATGGGCAAGACCGCGTTTTGCCTGAACGTGGCAGCGCATGCGGCCAGGAACGGTAAAATACCTGTGGCGTTTTTCTCGCTGGAAATGTCGAAGGAAAGCTTGGGAGCCAGACTTCTCTCTTTGGAAACCGGGATCGACCTCATGCACCTGCGCACCGGACGCCTGACCAGCGATGACTGGCAACGGGTGGTGCAGGGGATGGGGCAGTTGGCGGAGGTGCCGATTTTGATCGACGATACACCCAACCTCTCCGTCCTGGAACTGAGGGCCAGGGCTCGGCGAATGCGTTTGGAGCACGAATTGGGTTTGGTTGTTGTGGATTATCTTCAACTCATGCGGGGACACGGAAAAGAAGACGGTCGCCAGCAGGAGATCGCCGCGATCTCCAGGGGGCTGAAGGCGTTGGCCAGGGAACTGGAAGTTCCGGTTCTGGCCCTATCCCAGCTTTCCCGCGCGGTGGAGCACCGCCAGGACCGGCGTCCCCAATTGTCCGATTTGCGGGAGAGCGGTTGCCTGGCCGGAGAAACCTTGGTCATACTGGCGGAGACCGGTGAGCGGGTTCCTCTGCGCGCCCTGGCTGGGAAAACGGGTTTTGCGGTTTGGGCGCTCAACCAAGACAGTAAATGTTTAGAGCGGGTTCCGGTCAGCCGGGCGTTTTCCACCGGGGTGCGAAACGTGTTCCGCCTCGAAACCCGGTTGGGACGGACCCTGCGGGCCACCGCCAACCACCGCTTCCTGACGCCCGAGGGATGGAGGCGATTGGACGAATTGGGGGCGGGCCATTTCCTGGCCTTGCCGCGCCGGGTTTGTGGCTCATACCCGCAGACCATGTCCAACGAGGAAATGGCGCTGCTCGGCCACCTGCTCGGAGGCGGATGGGCCATGTCGGGAAACGCGGTTCGGTACACCACCCCGAAAAGAGATTTGGCGCTGGGGGCAGCAGCCTTGGCCTGCCAAGTTTTCGGGGGCGGGATCAGACCGCGCATTCGGCGTGATCGCCATCGGATCCAGGTGGACCTGTTAAACGGGCCTTGGCCGGTGCGGGGAAGTGGCAATCCAGCAAGAACCTGGTTGGAGGCACTGGGAATTCATAGTCTGGAGCCGGGAGGTCAACGAATTCCGGATAAACTGTTTCAGCAGCCCCCTTCGGCCATCGCCGTGTTCCTCCGCCACCTTTGGCTCATCCACGGGCGGATCAGGATGGATTCGTGCGATTCCGCCGGCTGCTTCGCCACCGGCAGTCCACAGCTTGCCTGGGATGTCCAATCGCTTTTACTTCGTTTGGGCATCAATGCCGGGGTAAGTCGGGTTGCCCGGAGCCTGAAGGGGCGAGGACTAAATCATGTTCACTTAAGGGGTGGAGCCGACCTGGCTTTTATCGTTCGGCAGGCGGGCGCCGGTGGACCAGGTGAGCCGTCGGCCCGGTGTCCGGCGGGAGACGTCGTCTCGGGGCGCTCGGAAAACAGCAACTGGGATCTGGTCTCCCCGAAAACCTGGTTGAAACAGGTTCAATGCGCTACTATGATGGAACCCGGCGCCAACCGCCGCGAGCCTTACCCGAGCATGGACTCATGGGATGTCCCCGCGGTTTTGGCCGGGCGGAGGGAAAATCGGGCTTGGACGAAGGGCTACGGGGCCGCAATTGGCGGCGGATCACGGCCACAGCCGGCTCCGGGTGACATTTACTGGGACGCGGTCGTTTCCATCGAACCCGACGGTGAGGGAGAGGTTTTCGACCTGACGGTGCCGGGGGTGCACAATTTCGTGGCCAACGACATCATTGTCCACAACAGCATTGAGCAGGATGCCGATGTGGTGGCCTTTATTTATCGGGACGAGTATTATAACGCGGAAACCGAGCAACCGGGGGTGGCGGAAGTCATTGTGGCCAAACAGCGGAACGGCCCCACGGGCAGCGTGGAATTGGCTTTCCAGAAAGAGTTGGGACGGTTTCGCAACCTGGAGGGCAGATACGAAGAATAGGTGCTGGGATCGGCAGTTGTAAGGGGGAAAAAACGGTTTGAGTACATTGGTCGTGGTCGGGGCTCAGTGGGGCGACGAGGGAAAGGGGAAGATTACCGACTTCCTGGCGCGCGAAGCGGATGTGGTGGTCCGCCATCAGGGGGGTAACAACGCTGGTCACACCGTTGTCGTGGGTGATGCGGAATACAAGTTGCACCTGATCCCCTCGGGGATCCTCTATTCCGGGAAACTCTGCGTCATCGGGAACGGGGTGGTGTTGGACCCCAAGGTGTTGTTGGAGGAACTGGACTACCTGCGCGGGTTGGG